>JAUWBJ010000005.1 GCA_030605095.1 Candidatus Omnitrophota bacterium
AATTTCTATCTTTATCTCCATTTTTATCAAACCACTTATGTTTTTCATTACAATATCTACTTCAATTCTCTTAGGAAGGGCGGGGTTCATGTCTTTTGTTCGCATAATAATGATGACGGGGATAAAATAATATTATCTATCAATCTTGTCTTTCCGATAAATACGGCAATGGCTATTAAAACTTCACCTTCTACGGTAGTGACCTCTCTCAAAGATTTCGTATCAACTATCGATATGTAGTCAATCTTAAGAGAGGGCTTTTCCGACAGTAAATCTCGCATCTTTTTTATAATCTTTTTCGGGCTGATCTCTCCGGAACCGATTAATCCTTCCGCTAATTTAAGCGACTCATATAGAAGGGGCGTGTCTTTTCTTTCGGGCTTGGTAAGGTAAATATTTCGAGAACTCATGGCGAGGCCGTCTTCTTCTCTTATTATAGGCATAATCTTCATGGTTATATCCATATTCAAATCTTCAATCATCTTCTTAACTACATACGCCTGTTGCGCATCCTTCTGCCCGAAATATGCTATGTCCGGTTTAATAATCTCAAATAATTTCATCACCACTGTCGTAACGCCTCTAAAGTGGCCCGGCCTTGACTTACCGCATAGATTCTCCGTCATTTTTTCCACGTCCACATAAGTGGAGAAACCCTCGGGATACATATCCTCTTTTTTCGGATAAAATATAATATCGACACCGCACTCTTTTAGCAGTTCCTCGTCTTTCTTTATATCACGCGGGTATTTTTCAAAATCCTCGTCCGGCCCAAACTGAACAGGATTGACAAAAATGCTTACGATAACAATATCTGACTGATTTCGGGCAGCCCTGATAATGCTTAAGTGCCCTTCGTGCAGATAACCCATTGTCGGAACGAGGCCTACGAGTTTATTCTCTTTCTTCATAATTCTGGCGTAGGTCTTCATCTTGTCTATATCGTTGATTATCTTCATAGCATTAATTCTCTCAATCCGCGTAAAACAAACTCTCTCTTATGCATTCTCGGATGCGGAACCTTTAAACTTTTAGTATCTATCTTTTTCTTGCCGAAAAGGAGAATATCCAAATCTATCGCACGAGGGCCGTTTTTTATCCTTCTTTTTCTGCCGAGATGCTTTTCAATCTCCCGGAGTTCTCCTAAAAGCTTAAACGGATTAATAGTTGTCTTTATTTTCAATACGCCGTTCAAAAATTTCCCCTGCGGAGGCCCGCCCACCGGTTCTGTCTCGTAAACTGAAGAGGCCCTCTCCATTTTCACCCCTTTTATCAGCTTTACAAGCTCTATCGCCTTCTCGATATTGGCCTTTCTATCGCCCAGATTCGAGCCTACGCCGATATAAACCGGTAAACTACTCAAATTACCTTCCTAATCCTATCTACCGCTTCCCTTAAACGTCGCTCGCCAACAGTGAGCGCCATCCTCACATAACCCTCGCCGCTTGAGCCAAACCCATTACCCGGCGTAACAACTACGTCTGCTTTATCCAAAAGTTCTTTCGCAAGGCTCGCGGATGTATACCTTCCAAGAACAGGGGCCCACACATAAAAGGTTGCCCTGGGCTTTGTGACCTTCCAGCCGATTTTATTCAATCCGTCTACGAAAACGTTTCTTCGTCTCTGGTAAAGCCCTTTTATGCTTTTCGAAACCCTATCAACCCTTTTTATCGCCTCGACGCCGGAGGCTTGAATAGCGTTAAAAACGCCGGAATCGATATTCGATTTCACTTTGGTAAGCGCTTCTATGACTTTTGGGTTTCCGCTGACAAAGCCAAGCCGCCAGCCTGTCATGTTAAATATTTTCGAAAATGAATGAAATTCTACGCCTACCCCTTTTGCGCCGTCGGTTTCAAGAAAACTCAGGACCTTCAATCCGTCGAAAGAAAGCTCGCTGTAAGCAGCGTCGTGACAAACAATAATGTTGTGCCTTTCGGCAAATTTCACGACATCCTTAAAAAATGACTTATCGCATACCGCCGCAGTAGGGTTATTCGGGTAATTCAAAAATAACATTTTCGCCTTATTTAATATATGCGGTTTCATATGATGCAAGTTGGGTAAAAATGAGTTTTTCTCTAAGAGGGGCATCTTACAAGGTTGGCCCCCCGCAAAGATTATACTTGAATTGTACGGCGGATAGCATGGGTCCGGTACAAGACCTATATCGCCTTGATTAATAAAAGCAAGTGGAATATGCGAAATACCTTCTTTTGAACCTATGAGAGGAAGGATTTCTCTGTCAGGGTCTAAATCAACATTGAATCTTGATTTATACCACCTGGCAATTTCTATTCTGAGTTGGGGAAGCCCCCTGTCAAGGGCATACCTGTGCGTCTCGGGATTCAGGGTTGCTCTGTGCAGGGCATCAATTATAAATCGAGGGGTCGGCTGGTCAGGGTCACCAACGCCTAAGTCTATAATATCCCTTCCCCCCTGGCGTGCCTCCTTTTTAGCCCTGTCTATTTCCACAAAAAGGTACGGCGGTAATTTCTTTAACCTATCCGATAAGTTTATATTCATTTCTTAATCCTTAATTCTTAATCCTACACTACAATCCTAATACATCCGACATCGAAAAGAGACCCTTATTCTTTTTAGCGACAAATCTCGCTGCTTTTAACGCTCCGAGCGCGAATATATCCCTTGTCTTGGCGCTATGCGAAATCTTTAACGTATCCACTTTGCTTTCAAAGGTTATATCGTGGTCTCCGACGATTTCGCCTTCCCGCATGGATTCTATAGGTATATCCGTATCACCGAGTTTTTCTTTAACAATATTTGCCATCAATTTCGCTGTTCCGCTCGGTTTATCTTTTTTATGAGTATGGTGCGCCTCCTTTATGCTTACGCTATAGTCCTTTCTCAGTGTTTTAGCGACTTTTTCTATAAGGCTGAAAAACACGTTAACAGCCACTGACATATTCGGAGAAAGGACAATCGGTATAACCTTGGAGGCCTCTTCTATAACAGCCCTCTCTTCACTGGATAAGCCAGTGGTGCCAATCACCATAGCCTTTTTACGCTCTTTTGCTATCTTAACATGCTCGATTGTTGCCTTCGGGCTCGTAAATTCTATTATACAATCGTATTCGGCTTTAATTTGATTTAAATCGCTTACGATGTCAACCTCTGAAGCTGTTTCTATACGTGTATTTACGCGTGAAACAGCTTCAACCCCTGCCACAACTTTAAAATCAGCATCCTTCCGGGCAAGCTCTGTAATTCGCTTCCCCATTCTACCTGATGCGCCGCTAACCACTATTTTTATCATTTTTTTCCTTCTGAACCGTTTGCGATTTTCCGTTCAACCTGTCCCCCTTGCGGGGACAGGTTGAATTGAAATATCACAAACGGTTCACCTGAAGTAGGTCCTTAACGCCTCCTTTAATTTCGCTTCATTCTCTTTTTCCATTTCGCAAAGCGGTAATCTTAATTCCCCGTTTAGCCTTTTAAGCATTCTCATTGAGGTCTTAACAGGTATCGGATTTGTTTCAATAAACATCGCCTTGCAGAGCGGAAGTATATGATAATGTAGTTTTCTTGCTTTTTCGGTGTCTCCTTGTAAAAAAGCGGATACCATATCACGCACTTCTTTTGGGACAATATTAGCCACAACGCTTACAACGCCTTTTGCACCAACTGCCATCATAGGCAGAGTAAGCGAGTCGTCACCGCTCAATACCGTTATGTCGCACAAAGACAGAATCCGGCTTACCTGGTCGAGGCTTCCCGAGGCTTCCTTAATAGCGACAATACTATCGATTCTGGAAAGTCGCGCTACTGTCTCCGGCTTGAGAGATATACCTGTCCGGGAGGGAACGTTATAAACCATAACAGGTATATCCGTACTTTTAGCGATTGCCTCATAATGCCTGTATTGGCCTTCGGGTGTGGGCTTATTATAATAGGGCGTAATCGATAATACGCCGTCACAGCCTGCTCTTTTGGCATATTTCGTAAGGGCAATCGCTTCTTCGGTGCTGTTTGAGCCCGCTCCCGCAACGACAGGGACCCTCTTATGTACTATCTCACAGGTAAGCTTCATAAGGCGTTTCTGCTCCTGGTGAGCAAGAGTCGCCGACTCTCCCGTGCAGCCGGCGGGAACAATTCCGTTAGTTCCGTTTTTTATCTGGAATTCTACCAGTTCCTTAAATTTTTTCTCATCTACCTTACCGTTTTTAAACGGTGTAACAATCGCGACAAATGAACCTTTAAACATAATTTATTCCTCCTTCAAAAACAATATGCGCTCCTCCTTCAAGATAGACATCGTGAAAGCGGTTGAGTTCTTTCCTGAAATAAACCTTCAAAACATCTTTACTTCTGGTAATGGCGTTGATGGGCTGTTGTGCACCGTTTACTAAATGTGAAATAATAGCTGAGGCGACAACGCCCGTACCGCAGGAATGCGTTTCATCTTCAACGCCTCTTTCGTAAGTCCGTAGCGAGATGGTTGATTTATCTATCGGCTTTACAAAATCTGCGTTTGTTCCTTCCGGTTCAAACAATCTGTGATACCTTATCTTTTTCCCCATTTCTTTGACAGGATAATTCTCTATATTTTCGACAAAGTGGATAACATGCGGAACCCCTGTATTCACCGTATGAATATTCATAATTGTTTTTCCGATGCCGATATTCTGCTCGAGTTTAATGTCCCTGGGTGGTGTCATCTTTATCCTGACAACCTTATCTTTTATCTCCGCTTCTATTATCCCTGAGCCTGTCTCAATCTTAATAGAAGAACCGCACCACTTCTTTTGATAAGCATATAAGGCGCTCGCCCTCGCGCCGTTTGCGCACATCGTTACTTCCGAGCCGTCAGGGTTAAAAATTCTCATTTTGAAATCTGCCTTTTTAGAATCCTCCAGAACAAGAAGCCCGTCGGCTCCGGCAGAATATTTTCTCCTCGAGGAGAATCTTGCAAAATCGCCCAAATCGGATACCCTGTCTCTCAGCCTCTTTTCTCTGTTGTCAACGATTATAAAATCGTTTCCGCTGGCAACGGCCTTTGTGAAATTTACCTTCATCCCGTTACAAATCCTTCCATTTTTTGCTTAATTTTCCAAAATACATATATGCAGACGTCGCCATTATAATTATTCCAGATTTGTATATTTAAGATTTGTAACGGGATTCATCCTCTAAAGAGCTCCCCCTTAACAAGGTCTTTGTAAGTCTCTCTCTTTTTGACAACAAGGAATTTCTTTCTATCTACCATTACCTCCGAGGCGCGGGGCCGTGAATTGTAGTTACTGGACATGGTATAACCGTACGCGCCTGCGCCCATTATAGCAAGTAAATCACCCTGTTTTAAAGCCGGCAAAGCCCTCCCTTTGGCAAGAAAATCGCCGCTTTCGCATATTGGCCCGACTATATCGTATCTCGTTTTTTTCAGCCTCCCTCGAGATTTAGTAACAGGGCGAACCGTATGATATGCTTCGTAAAGACTCGGCCTGATAAAATCATTCATGCCGCTGTCTACTATGATGAAATTTTTTTGTCCGGTTTTCTTTCTAAATAAAACCTTTGTAACCATTATCCCGCTATTGCCGGAGATGAATCTCCCCGGTTCGAGAATAAGCTTTAATTTCGATTTTCTGACTAAAGGCAATATCTTCTTCGCAAAGCTCAATGCCGTCTGGGGCTTCTCTAACGAATACACAATGCCCAGGCCCCCTCCTATATTAAGGTATTCCACAAATATCTTATTGGTCTCTAAAAACCTCAATACCTTCTTTATGGCGCTCTGAAAGGGGCGCGCGTCCAGGATCTGGGAACCTATATGTATATGCACCCCTCGTATTTTTGCATTCCTGTATTTCCAACTCGAACGGAATATGGCCTTTGCTGTTTTAAAATCAACGCCGAACTTTGTCCCACCCATTCCGGTCGTTATATAGCCATGGGTTGAAACCTGGACATCCGGATTTATCCTGATGGCAATATTCACTTTTCTTTTCATTTCTCTGGCGCATCTATTTATTAACGCGAGCTCTTCATGAGATTCTATATTGAAAAAGAGTATTCCATAGCGGATAGCATCCATAATCTCGTCTCTTTTTTTGCCGACACCAGCGTAAACAATTTTTCTGGGGTCTACCTTGACTAACTTTGCCCTGTAAAGCTCGCCGCCGGAGACAATATCCAGTCCGGCGCCGGCATTGACAAGCGTCTTTAAGACAGCTAGATTAGAATTGCTCTTTACGGAAAAACAGATAAGCGGCGAGGCCTCCCGAAGAGCATCTCTTATCTTCCTGTAGTGGTCAAGAAGCGTATTCTTACTATAAATATAAAGAGGCGTGCCTACCTCTCTGGCTATTCTGGCGACCTTTACGTCCTCGCAATAAAGCGAGCGGGCTCTGTATTTAAAACGATGCATGTTAACCTCTTAAAATTTTATTCCATTTCTTTATTTCTTTTTTTACAAACAAAGGGTTCGTACTACCGATAGACTTTTTAAACTTCACGGAAGAAGTCGGGTTCAAAATGGCGAATATATTTTTTTCAAAAGATTTAGAAAATTTCTTAAGTTCTTTTAAACTAAGTTGAGAGATACTTTTTTTATTTTTTTCACTATGTTTTATAAGTCTTCCGGTAATATCGTGCGCTTTTCTAAAAGATATTCCTTTCTTTACAAGATACTCAGCTATATCAGTAGCAAAAATAGATTCATCCTTAAACACAGATGCTACTTTATTCTCGCTTATTTTTACACTCTTAAAAATGCCCCCTAACAATTTAAGCTCTTCATTTACTATTTCAACCGAATTAAATAAAGGCTCTTTATCCAGTTGCATGTCTCTATTATAAGATAAAGGTAAACCTTTGAGCATACCGGCTACACTTACCAGATTACTGTAAATCTGACTGGCCCTACCTCTTATGAGCTCCAGCACATCCGGATTCTTCTTCTGCGGCATAAGAGAACTGCCCGTGCAATACCTTTCGTCTATCTCGACAAATCCGAATTCCTTCGTTCCATAAAGAATGAGATCCTCCGAAATCCTGGAAAGATGCATTGACATAATAGAAAGAACACTCAAGAATTCCACAATAAAGTCTCTGTCACTTACGGCATCTATACTGTTTTTCGAAATAGCTTTAAATCCCAAGAGTTTCTTCAGATAAACCCTATCTATCGGAAGCGTAGTACCGCTTAAAGCACCGCTTCCTGAAACCAAAAGGTCTGTTCTTTTCTTGGTATCGCAGAGTCTCGCCTTATCCCTTTCGAGCATTTCAATATACGCCAGTAGAATATGCGAGAAGAGGATTGGCTGGGCATGTTCCAGATGAGTATACCCAGGAATAATGAACCCGAAGTATCTCTTTGCGGCGCCTAAAATCGACTTCTGTAAAAGCGCCGCTGATTTAAAAAGCATATCTATCTTATCCTTACAATACATTCTTGTATCATTTACAACCTGGTCATTTCTTGATCTGGCGGCATGGAGTTTATTTGCCACTCTTCCCACCTTCTTTTCCAGCGCAAACTGGATATTAGAGTGAATATCCTCAAAGTCCTTGTCTATCCTGAAAGTGCCTTTTTTAACCGACCTCAAAATAGAGTTAAGACCTTTTGCGATAGTTCTTGCTTCTTCCGGCTTTATAATTTTTGTTTTACCCAGCATTTTAGCGTGAGCCATAGAGCCTAAGCAGTCGTAAATCGCAAGTTCCTTATCTACATCAATGCTCGATGTGAAAGAAAGAACCTCTTTCTTCATTTTCTTACTGAATCTACCGCCCCACATCTTCTTCGCCATTTTTCCTCCAGCTTAATGCTTCTTGTAAGGGAGACCCCAGAGTTCGATAAAACCCTTCGCTAAAGACTGGTCGAACTTATCCCCTTTGCCGTAAGTCGCCAGTTCCTTCTTGTAAAGCGAGTTAGGTGACTTCCTACCAACTATAGAGACATTTCCCTTCAGCAGTTTTATATTCACCGTACCCTCTACTTTCCCTTGCGTATAATCCACAAATTTATCTATCGCCTCTTTTAGCGGCGTGTACCAAAGACCATCATATATGAGCCTTGAATATCTTAAAGAGGTGATTTCCTTAAAATAGAGGGTTTCCCTATCCAGCACTAAGCCCTCCAGCGCCTTATGCGCCTCGAGAAGTATATTCGCGGCAGGCGCCTCATAAAGTTCCCTTGACTTGATTCCAACAAGTCTATCTTCAATAAGGTCTGACCTTCCTATCGAATACCTTCCGCCTATTTCGTTCAATTTATTTATAAGCTTTACCCCATCGAGGTTCTTGCCGTTTATCTTTTTCGGAATGCCTTTTTTGAAATATATCTTAAGATAACACGGCTTATTCGGCGATTTGTTAATCGGTTTTGTTATCTGATAAGCGTTCTCTTCAGGCTCAAGCCAGGGGTCTTCAAGTTTGCCGCTTTCAATACTTACGCCCCAGAGATTTTTATCGATGCTATATGGTTTTTTCTTTGTAACATCTATCGGGATTTTATGGACCTTCGCATATCTCATTTCCGCTTCCCTTGTCGGGAGGTCCCATTCCCTCACAGGCGCTATTACCTTGAGCTTCGAATCCAAAACGCCTACGGAAACCTCAAATCTTACCTGGTCATTGCCTTTGCCGGTGCACCCGTGCGCTACGAATTTGGCGCCTTCTTTATGGGCTACTTCTACAAGTTTCTTAGCAATAAGAGGCCTCGAAAGGGCTGTGGCGAGAAAGTATTTTGACTCATAGACAGCGTTTGCTTTCATGCTTGGCCAGATGAATTCTTCCACGAATTCCTTCTTTAGATCGCCGATAATCATTTTGTTCGCGCCGGCGCTCTTTGCTCTTTTTTTCGCAATTTGAAAATTCTGCCCCTGCCCCACCTCCGCCAGGTAACATATAACATTGAAGCCCTTTTCTTTTAGCCATTTAACCGCGACTGATGTATCCAACCCGCCGGAATACGCCAATATTACCTTTTTTGCCATAATATTATCCTCTCCTAGCTTAAAGCTTTGTTTAATATAGCTAACGCCTTATCGATCTGAGCCTTAGTAACTGTAAGCGGAGGCATTATTCTTAAAACATTCTTTTGAGCGCAATTTATCAGTAGGCCGTTTTCAAGGCTCCTCTTATATATCTCTTCTCCGTCTATATTCAATTCAACGCCAACTGTAAGCGCAATGCCTCTTACCTCTTTTATAATTTTGCATTTCTCCTTAAGGGAGGAGAGCTTCTTTAATAAATACCTTCCTTGCTTTGCTGCATTCTGCAATAATTTCTCCTCTTCAATGGCTTCGAAAACACCCAATGCTGCCGCGCATACAAGAGGGCTACCGCCGAAAGTTGAAGCGTGAGAGCCGGGTGTTAATACGCCTGAAAACCTGGCGCTCGCTACCATCGCCCCTATCGGAAGACCTCCCCCCAGAGATTTTGCCAGTGTCATAACATCCGGCGCTATCCCATAATTTTGATAACAAAACATCTTGCCTGTTCTTCCTAACCCAGTCTGAACCTCGTCAAAAATAAGGACTATATCATTTTTGTCGCATATTTCTCTTAACTTTTCTACATATTCTTTTGGCGCAATATTTATGCCGCCTTCGCATTGAATTAGTTCAAGCATAACTGCCGCTGTTTTCTCATTTATAGTTTTTTCCAAAGCTTCTATATCGCCAAATGGGATATGTATAAAACCCTCCGGTAAAGGCTCGAATCCTTGTTTAACCTTATCCTGGCCCGTTGCGGCTATCATAGCAAGGGTTCTTCCGTGAAAGGATTTATTCATCGTAATAACTTCGAATCTCTTCCTATCATGCCCATATTTCCTGGCAAGCTTAACTGCCCCTTCATTGGCTTCCGCACCGGAGTTCGAGAAGAATACCTTACCCGGAAAAGAATGTTCGATAATCTTTTTTGCCAATTTTCCCTGAAGCGCGCTGTAATAATTATTAGAAACATGAATAAGTTTTTGTACTTGATTAGAGACACCTCGAGCGACTTTTTTATGGCAATGCCCTATTCCGCTTACTGCCCATCCCGGAAAGAAATCGAGGTATTTCTTGCCATCGATATCTTCCACCAGGGCGCCCTTTGCTTTCTCGAAACATAGCGGAACCCTTGTGTAGGTTTTCATTACATATTCGTTATACAGGTTTACTACGTCGTTAGTATTCATTTCGTTCCTGAACCAGGTTCATGCGTAAACATACGTATGAACCTGGTTCATAGCCCCTCAGTCGCTTTAGTTCTTCTTCCGAGTTTTATAATCTCCGTTCCTATTCCTTTATCGGTAAAAATTTCCAAAAGTAAAGCGTGTGGCAGATTGCTATCGATAATATGCGCTTTTTTCACCTTTCCTTCTAAAGCATTCATACACGCTCTTGTCTTCGGAATCATGCCCTCGGCTATAATCCTCTTCTTAACCAATAGCTCCGCGTCGGCAAGGCTTAATGACCTGTAAAGCGTATCTAGATTATCCCTCTCTCCCATGATCCCTCTTACATTTGTAAGTATAAAAAGTTTTTCTGCTTTCAATGCCATAGCTAAGTGGCTCGCAGCCTCGTCAGCGTTGACATTATAGAGTTCACCGCCGTTTCCGAGGGCAACCGGCGAAACCACAGGAACTATATTGGCTTCTATTAATCTCTCCATGACGGTTGTGTCTACGGATTCGACTGTGCCGACAAAACCGATATCTTCTTCTTTGTGCTCTATCCTCTTGGCCATAATAAGTTTATTTTCTTTACCGCTTAATCCAAATGCCTCGGCGCCCAATTTTTTTATCTCTTCGACCAGGATTCCGTTCAGTTCCGTAAGGGCGCTATCCACAATCTCCATTGTCCTCTTATCGGTAACCCTGAGGCCGTCAACGAATCTGGGTTTTTTATGGGCATCTTTCATCTTCATATTTATAAATGGGCCTCCGCCGTGAACTAAGATGGGCTTCATTCCCGCATAATTCATAAACACGATGTCTTCCAGGACACTTCGTCTTGTATTTTCATCGGATAATGCGGAACCGCCGAACTTGATTACAAATATCCTATGAAAAAACTTTTTTATATAAGGCAGCGCCTCTATTAAAACAGTGCTTTTCTTTATAGCGTCTTCCATCATTGTCTCGTCCCTACGTCATATAATGCGAATTTATCTCAACATACTTCTTCGATAAATCGCATGTCCAGATTACGGCCTCTTTCCTGCCTAAGTTGAGATTTACCGCTATCTCGACTTTTTTCCTCTTATATATCTTATAAAATTTCTCTTTCGACGGCATGGTAAACTTGCCACCTTTAAAAACACAGATTCCGTCTAAATAAATTTCAAGCCTTTTCGGTTTTATTCCGGATATGCCGCTTGAGCCGACACTGGCGGCAATCCTGCCCCAATTCGGGTTCTCACCGTGTATGCTCGTTTTAACCAAACACGAATTTGCGATGGACCTTGCTACTTTATACGCATCGCTGGTTTTTCTGGCGTTTTCTACATATATGGTTACAAATTTTGTCGCCCCTTCCCCATCCTCAATAATACTTCTGGCCAATTTGAAAGTCACGTTTCCGAGCGCCTTCAAAAAAGTCTTATATTCTTTTGTCTTTTTCTTAATTGTCGCATTGTTCGCTAAGCCGTTGGCTAAAAGTATGACCATATCATTCGTGCTCGTATCTCCGTCAATAGTTATGGAATTAAAAGACCTGTTGCACGCCTCCTTCAGGGCAAGTTTCAACGCGTCTTTGCCTATCATGGCGTCTGTCATTATAAAAGAGAGCATGGTGCCCATATTCGGTTGTATCATACCGGCGCCTTTTGCTATGCCGCTTATGGTAATTTGCTTTCTGCCGATATTAAATCTTTCGATATTAACCTTGACCTTTCTGTCCGTAGTCATTATAGCCTTCGCCGCGCTAATGAGGCCCTTTTCGGAAAGCAATTTAACCAATTTCGGCGTAGCCTCTTCTATCGAATCTATAGGAAGCCTCTTTCCTATTATTCCTGTTGACGATACAAGCACATTGTTAAATTTTAATTTGAGATTCCCGCACACAGCATTAATCATTCTCTTGGCATCCCTTACGCCATACCAGCCCGTGCAGCAATTGGCGTTTCCGCTGTTCACTATAACGGCCCTTATCGGTTTACCCTTTTTCAATATCTCTTTTGAAACAACGAGAGGGGCGGCTTTAACCTTATTTTTGGTAAAGATACCGACTGCCTTGCAACCTGCCCTTGAATATATAAGGGCGAGGTCTTTTTTAAAGGTCTTTATCCCGCAGTAAACTCCGCTCGCTAAAAATCCTTTTGGCAACATGTACTTCATCGCTTTTGAACCAGGTTCAGGCGTAAATATGCGTGTGAACCTGGTTCATAATCCCTCGGTTTCATCGAAGCCATACATTATATTCATATTCTGCACGGCCTGGCCGGCTGCGCCTTTTAAGAGATTATCAATAGCGCCGACTACAACTACTACTTTCCTATTTATATCTACTGCCAGGCCTATATCAAAAAAATTTGTCAAAGCCACTTCTTTCAATTGGGGAAATTTCCCTTGCGATTTTACTCTTACGAACGGACAATTCTCATATTTTTCTTTATAGACTTTAATGATTTCTTCGTATCCCAGCTCATTTTTTACTCTCATATATATCGTAGAAAGAATACCTCTTTCTATGGGTAAAAGATGAGGAACAAATATAACATGCACATCTTTTTTGCAAAAACACTTAAGTACTTGCTCCATCTCCGGTAAATGCTGATGGCTATTTACCTTATATGCCTTAAAATTATCCTTTATATCGGGATTTTCCAAATTCCATCCCGGTTTCCTGCCCGCTCCGGTGATTCCACTTTTTGAATCGCATATTATATAATCCGAATGAATTAAATCCTTTTCCAAAAGTGGCGCGACGCCGAGTATCACTGAAGTCGGATAACAACCCGGATTTGCTATTAATTTTGCTTTTTCGATCTTGTCCTTAAAAAGCTCGGGCAAACCGTATACGGCTTCTTTAATATTGGCCTTATCCTTATGCTTTGTGCCATACCACTTTTCGTATTCGTCGGCATCCAGCCTGTAATCCGCGCTTAAATCTATAACGGTTTTTCCCGCCTTAAGAAGCGTCGGAGCCACCGCCATGGAAACGGTATGCGGAAGCGATAGAAAAAAGACATCCGCTCTCTTCTTTGCTTCTTCCAGGTCAGGCTTTTTACAAACAAGGTCAATTTTTCCCGAAAGATGCGGAAAAATTTCCGATATGGGCGCTTCTTTTTCTACAACGGCCTGTAAAACGGTTATTTTAACCTTTTTATGTCCTGCCAAAATCTTTACAAGCTCTTCGCCCGTATATCCGGTCGCGCCGATTATCCCTACTTTTAACATTGGTTCTCTTTCTCCCATTAGTATAAACAAAAAAACCTACCCTGTCAATATATTTTCTCGTCGAGAAATCACACAGAGTAGGTTTACCCAGCCCTTGCGTGCAAGGGCTGGGTTAATGTAAAAATTAGCGTTTGGAGTATTGGAATCTTTTCCTTGCGCGCTTCCTTCCGTATTTCTTTCTTTCTTTCTCCCTGGGGTCTCTTGTAAGAAAGCCTTCTTTTTTTATAATAGAACGCTTTGTTTCGTCAAGCTTGACAATCGCTCTTGAAATTCCATGCCTAAGCGCCTGTGCCTGGCCGCTAATGCCGCCGCCTTTTATCGTAGCGAAAATATCCAATTTATTTTCGAAATCGGCTGTTTTAATCGGCTGATTTATGACTAACCTATGAGATTCTCGCGGAAAATAATTCTCGAAAGAGCGTTTATTTACCCGAATTTTTCCTGTTCCTTCACGTAAATAAACGCGCACCGTGGATTCTTTCCGTCGGCCGATTGTCGTTATATATTTTTGTTCTTTTTGTTCTGCCATGATTTTTCCTTATAATCTAAAGCTTACAGCTTTATCTCCTTCGGCTTCTGTGCTATATGTTGATGCTTATCTCCTACATAAATTTTTAATCTCTTAATCATCTTTCTTCCAAGTTTATTCTTCGGCAACATGCCCTTTACAGCGTGCCTCAACACCTCATGCGGCCTTCTCTTAAGAAGGCTTTCCATGTTTTCCAGTTTCAGGCCGCCCGGATAGCCGGAAAACTTCTTATACATCTTCTGTTGCAGCTTTTTGCCGGTAACCCTTACCTTTTCAGAGTTTATGACAACTACGCCGGAGCCCATATCTACATGGGGAGAATAGGATACCTCCTGCTTTCCCTTGAGCAAGGATGCTATTTTTGTAGCAAGCCTTCCCAGTATCTTATCTTTTGCATCAACAAGATACCATACCCTCTTTACGTCTTCCTGTCTTACATATGTAGTCTTCATATCGACCTTGTGTAAACTCGTAAATGTACCACATTACCGACGGATTGTCAAGCGAAAATTTCGTTGCCTTTAGCCATATAGAACCTTCATCAGTGTAAGTCCTTTTGCGGGGGCAGTCGGGCCGACTTTTCGGCGATCTTTTGAGCGTAATATCTTTCTCATGCTGCCCTGAGGCAGATATCCCCTTCCGATTTCAATAAGAGTGCCTGCGATATTGCGGACCATGTTGTGTAAAAAGCCATTGGCTTCGGTATCGATATATATGAATTCCTTCTCTCTTTTTATGCTTATTCGCTTTATTGTCCTCACTGTGTTTTTCAGTGATGAGAAAGCGCTTCTGGCCTGAAACGACTTAAAATCGTGCTTCCCCAGTAAAGTGTTAGCCTCTTTCCTCATCAAAGCGGCATCCAACTTATATGGGACTTTGTAATAATAATTCAGCAAAAATGGGTCTTCTACCCGGCCATTTAATATCGTATATCTGTAAACCTTGCTTTTAGCATCGTATTGGGAATGAAATTTCGAAGTAACTTTCTTAATATTAATGACGGAAATATCTTTCGGGAGGTTGGAATTTAACGCAGCTTGAAGTTTCGTGAGTGGTAAATCTTTTTTCGTTCTGAAATTCGCTACCTGCGCTTTAGCGTGAACGCCGGAATCTGTTCTTCCTGCTCCGATTATGCGTACTTTTTCTTTAAGTATCTTCTTTAAAGCTTTTTCAACCTCTCCTTGGATTGTATTAGCGTTTTTTTGAATTTGCCATCCTGCGTAGCGGGTGCCATCGTAAGAAATGGTAATTTGAATGTTATGCATTCAACTTTTTAATAATCTGTTGAACAATTTACAAAGATGCGATTTTTTATTTGCTTTATCGATTTTCTTTAGCCACTGCCGAATATACTTAATATCCAATTTGCCTTTCCGGCGAATTAAAATGCCTTTTAGGTCTTCGCTGTCCCGTGGCCGCGAACTGGCTATTTTATGAATTATTAAATCTTCTGGACTTATAATTCTTGCTTTAGTGGAAGCTATCTTTTTCAGCCGGCCCCTCTTAATAGCCATATACTCAAGAATGTTCTCAGCTATAATAATATCAAATTTGCCATCTATTTTTCTCTTTCTAAAACTCATCGGGATAACGCCGGTTTTTTCTACAATTTTCCTAGTGTGCGGCAAGGACGGATAAAAACCATATTTTCTTGCCCTTTTCAAAAATTCATTTATTTTTCGTTTGTCAAAAATGATGTTCACATCTATATCAGCAGTTAACCGGGGCTCGCCATAAATCGAGACCGCAATACCGCCAAGTATAATATATTTTATTCTTTGCGCCATCAGGCACTTTACCAAAGCTTGTAATTGGCACTCTACTGGATTCATGTTTTAATTCTGCCAAAAATAGAATGTATCTCAGCAAGTGTGTTGATTTTATCCATATCTAATATATTAAAAGTTGACCTTGTTTTCGAATTGCATACAAATTTGTAGAGATCTTGGAACATTTTAAAGCCAGCGCGTTCTGATAATTTTCTTAAAGAACGCTTTTTGCTGTTTACTTCATATTTATGAACTAAACTCCATTGCCTTGGTCTATTTTTTAGATTCAATTCTGTCATTTTAATTCCTTTATGCGTGCTTGATTAAAAGTTCCGCAATTTGGATCGCGTTAAGGGCAGCGCCTTTTCGGAGATTATCGCTCACAACCCATAGATTCAAGCCGTTCTCAACCGATTCGTCTTCGCGGATGCGGCCGACGAATACCTCATTTTTGCCTTCGGCATTAAGGGGCATGGGGTATTTCCCTCTTTTGGGGTCATCTATAACAATAACGCCCGGTGCTTTTGAAAGAATCTTTCTTGCCTCTTCTGGCTTAAGTTTCTTCTCGGTCTCTATGTTTATGCTCTCTGAATGGGCAAAATATACGGGCACACGGATACAGGTAGACGTGATTTTGATAGAGTCGTCTTCCATAATTTTACGGGTTTCGTTTACGAGCTTCATCTCCTCTTTGGTGTAGGCATTGTCCAGGAATACATCTATCTGCGGAATCAGATTAAATGCGATTTGATACGGAAATTCCTTTATCAGAAATTTATCCACGTTGTGGCTGCCGACTATCCAGCTATCAACAATTTTATCAATAACTTCTGCTTGTTTTTCAAGCTCCAGAATCTTTTGCTGGCCGGCGCCGGAGACAGATTGATAGGTTGAGGCAACTATTCTCTTTATTTTAGCAGCCTTATGCAAAGGCCAAAGCGCTACGACGGCCTGTATGGTCGAACAATTCGGGTTAGCTATTATACCCTTGTGATTTTCGGTCTGGTGAGGATTTACCTCGGGAACAACCAGGGGAACGTCTTTTTCCATCCTGAAAGCGCTTGAATTGTCAACGCACACCGCTCCGGCTTTAACGGCGCTCGGCAGAAACTGGAGGCTTCTCGAAGCGCCTGCGCTCGATAGAACAATGTCTATCGCCTTAAATGACTTATGCTCAAGGGGTTCCACCGGATACAGCTTATTCTTAAATTTAAGCTTTTTTCCTTTTGACCTTTCCGATGCTAAAAGTCTGATTTCTTTAACCGGGAAATCTCTTTCTTCCAGCATGGACAGAAACTGCCCGCCTACGGCGCCGGTTGCGCCAACTATTGCTACATTGTATTTGTCTTTTTTCTTTAACATTGTACTCCTTTGTGAAGCGTTTGCAATTTTCCGCGTTTTTGAAGCTGTTTCAGGCGTAAATATACGCATGAAACAGCTTCAGAAGAAAAGAACGGAAAATTGCAGACGCTTCAAAGGTTCTTCACTACCAAATCCCCTACTTCGCTTGTAGAATATCCCATTCTTCCTGCTGCGAGAGATTTAAGCTTAGTGGTTACTTTCATTACTGAATCTTCGACCATTTTCGATGAGGTGCTTTCCCCTATCTCATCCAGAAGCATCGAAAGCGCGCATATGGCTGCGAGAGGGTTTATAACGTTTTTACCGGTGTATTTCGGGGCGGAACCGCCTATGGGCTCAAACATGGAAACGCCTTCCGGATTGAGATTCCCGCCGGCAGCAATGCCCATGCCTCCCTGTATCATTGCGCCCAAATCTGTAATAATGTCTCCGAACATATTATCCGTTACGATCACGTCAAACCACTCGGGATTCTTCAGCATCCACATGCAGCAAGCATCGACATGGGTGTAATCCGTTTTTATACCTGAGTATTTCTTTGCGACTTCATAAAATGTTCTCTCCCACAAATCCCACGCATATGTAAGAACGTTTGTCTTGCCGCAAAGAGTAAGCTTCTTCTCTTTATTTCTCTTTTTCGTGTATTCAAAGGCAAATTTTACACACCTCTCTACTCCACGGCGCGTATTACGGGAAACCTGAAGAGCGGTTTCATCTTTTGTCCCTTTTTTGATAAATTCCCCTTCGCCTACGTAAAGCCCTTCGTTATTTTCCCGCACTACGACAAAATCTATATCATCCGGCCCCTTATCTTTAAGAGGCGTCCACACCCCCGGATACAGCTTAACAGGCCTTAAATTTATGTACTGTTCCAGGCTAAATCTAATCTTCAAAAGAAGCCCATTCTCCAGGATTCCGGGTTTTACATCCGGGTGTCCTACGGCGCCGAGATAGATTGCATCCATTGACTTCATCTCTTCCAGCGCGGAATCAGGCAGGACCTCGCCTGTCTTCTTGTATCTTTCCGCACCGAAATCGTACATTACTTTCTCGTATTTGAAACCGGTTTCTTTTGAGACTGCTTCCAGGACTTTTAGGCCTTCTCTTACAACTTCCGGGCCTGTTCCGTCACCCGGTATTACCGCTATCCTGTATTTCTTACCGCTTGATGGCATTCAGTAATCCGCCTTTCTTTATTATTTTTTGCAGGAATGGAGGGTATGTTTCCGATTTATATTGTTTTTTTCCGGATACATCCCTTATTATACCATTTCCTGTATCCACCTCTATCTTATTCTTATCTTTTATGCCTTTTGCGGCGTCTTCGGAAGTAACAATCGGAAGCCCTGTATTTATGGCATTTCTATAAAAGATTCTCGCAAAACTTTCAGCTATAATGCATGAGATACCCGAGGCTTGAATCGCAATCGGGGCATGTTCTCTCGATGAGCCGCACCCGAAATTTCTGCCTGCTACAATTATATCACCTTTATTTACTTTTTTTACGAAATTCTGAAGAGCGCCTTCCATGCAATGCCTGCCGAGTTCGGCCGGGTCCTTGGTATTGAGATACCTTGCCGGAATAATTTCGTCGGTATTTATATTATCCCCGAATTTATGAGCTTTACCTCTGTATTTCACCCCGCCCTTCCTTTTCTTTCAATTCCTATCTTTATCTTTATTTTTATCATACTACATATGTTTTTCATTGCGATATTTACTTTAATTCTTTTAGGAAGGGCGGGGTTCACTACATAACCTCTTTCGGGTGCGCTATCCTTCCGCGCACCGCGCTTGCCGCTGCGACAGCAGGCGAAGCAAGATACACCTCGCTTTTCGGGTGGCCCATACGTCCTACAAAATTTCTGTTTGTCGTCGCGATACATCGCTCGCCTTCAGCGAGTATTCCGAGATGCCCCCCTAAACAGGGGCCACAACTCGGCGTTGAAAAGACAGCCCCTGCCTCAACGAAAATCCTGGCAAGGCCCTGCCTCACCGCCTCTAAGTAAACTGCTTGCGTTGCCGGTATAACTATCAATCTTACCCCGTGCCTTACCTTTTTTCCTTTCAGAATCTTGGCAGCTATCTCTAAGTCGCTTATTCTACCATTCGTGCATGAGCCGATAACTACTTGGTCAATATGCACATTCTTCACCTTATTCACGGGCTTTGTATTGCTCGGAAGGTGCGGAAGGCTCACCTGTGGCTCGATTTTCGAAGCATCATATTCTTTTATGGCCGCGTATTGGGCATCTTTATCGCTCTTATATAATTTAAAACTCTTTCTTCTCGGTTTATTCCTTCTTATGGCGGCTTTGACATACCTTACGGCAGTTTGATCGGGTTCGATAATTCCGCATTTAGCGCCTGCTTCTATGGCCATATTGCAAATGCTGAACCTATCGTCCATAGAAAGGTTCTTAATCGCGCTCCCTGAAAATTCCATCGCCTTATAAAGCGCGCCGTCTACGCCTATGTCACCAATGGTATGGAGAATAAGGTCTTTTCCGCTAACCCATTTCTTTAGCTTGCCGTGATAAACGAACTTAATCGACTCGGGAACCTTAAACCAGCACTCGCCTCTTATGAATGCGGCTGCTAAATCTGTCGAGCCGACGCCGCATGAGAAACAGCCGAGCGCCCCGTAAGTGCACGTATGCGAATCGGCGCCGATAACGAGATTTCCCGGTAAAACCAGCCCCAACTCCGGAAGTAGGGCGTGCTCTATGCCCATTCTTCCGACTTCGTAATAGTGCTCTATGCCGTGTTTTTTAGAAAATTCATACAGCACCTTCGCCTGATTGGCACTCTTCATATCCTTTGCAGGCGTGAAGTGGTCGGGTATAAGGGCTATTCTTGACCTGTCAAAGACCTTCTTGGTGCCGGTTCTTTCGAACTGGTCAATCGCAATCGGAGCAGTTATGTCGTTTCCGAGGCAAAAGTCTATGCGGGCATTAATAAAATCACCCGGCTTTATCGATTTTGCCTTGCTATGAGCCCGCAGAATCTTTTCCGTTATAGTATATCCCATTAGGTTGTAATTGTACCACTTCGTACCAAAAATGCAATCGTTTTTTATCAAGGGGGAAGTGCGGCCGTAAGCCCTTTTGAGGAAATTTTTACTTAAGTTCGAAACTCCCTACACCGGTTCTATCTTCTCTGTTGTGTTTATCATAGACAGAGAGCTGGTAGTAGATTGTTTGTCCGTTTATCCGTTTATTTGTTTGTTGATTTGTTAATAGGAGATCTATTTAATGCTTGCGTTTTTTGGAGGTTTTTCTCAATCGAAGTAAATACTTTAAATCTTGTAGGTCTTGTGCCCGGCCGGCAGCCTGTTTCATCTTAATAAGGTCTTCCAGTGAAGCAAAATTAACAAAAATATCGCCAAATTTAGCTTTTACTTTATTCTTCCAGACTTTTTCAAATGTTGCCCCTTTTACAAATGGATGTATATCTGTCTCTACTGCATATTGACGAATCAAGAGTTTCTTCGTAAGGAGCTCCTCCACGGTAACGTCAGTCATATCATATCCAAACTCTTTCAAGGATTTCCATGTCTTTTCTGCATTAGGCCTGTCGGGTTTTATAAAAATGTCTATGTCTAATGTGGCGCGGGAATAGCCGTGAACAGGAAAGGCGGTTGCTCCGATTACAACAAAATAAACCTTATGCTCTTTTAATAATTTGAGAAGTTTTTCTGTATCCACGGTTTTTTAGGATGTTACAAATCTCTTGGGTCTTTTTAAGCATCATCTCAAATCTTTGTTTTGTCGTTAAAGATTTGAGATAATTTAACTCAAATTCGATTTCTTTATTCGGATTAGACTTGCTCAATTTCAAGATAGGCATTTTTAACTCTTCCTCACTCCATTTTCATATATTATACCATTACTTAACAACAAATTCAAAAAAATCTTCATTTGTACTACAAGTAAATAATATCCTCGGGATTGTATAAGTAGAGGAAGAGGAGCATGTAGTCGCGTAAGTGGCGGGTGGATAAGAAGTTGCGTCGGACGTGCTCTTTGCCGTTTCTTCCAAGGCGTTTTGCATATTCGGGATTATTGAGTAGCTCCCGTATCCAGAGCGCTGCTCCCCCGACAGTGTAACATAGAAGGCCGCTATACCTGTGGTTTATCTGTAATGGGATTCCACCGACAGCAGAAGCGACAACAGGTTTCGCTTTCCAGAGTGCCTCTGTTACGGTCAGGGCAAACCCTTCTCTTATGGACTTTTGAATGATTACATCGGAGGCTCGCTGAATGGCGTTTACATCAAAATCATTACTTTCGGGCTCTATCAGCAAAACATGTATATTGGGGTCATCGCCTTTCTTTTCCATAACCTCATTCAGGACCACGTCTGTTTCGGGGTCATCGGCTGCCCTGTTTCCGGCTAATATAAGCTGGCAATCTATGTATTTCTTGACGAGTTTATAGGCCTCGATTACGCCTATAGGGTCTTTGAGATGATCAAATCTTGAAATCTGAGATATGATGGGTTTATTCTTTTCAATGCCGTATTTCTTTAGGACGCTCGCTATCTCTGTGGCGGTAAGCTCCCGGTTCTTTTCACTAAAGGGGTCGATAGATGGTGTAACGAGAAATTGCGAAATCTTCAGTTCTCGCGCAAATTTAGGGCTTGAAAAAATTGATATGTCGTATTGTTCTATAAAGCGGCGTAAAAATTCCCATACCTCCATATATGGATTTGAGACATCGACATGGCAACGCCAAATCCATTTATTTCCTTTGCTTTTTTTATCAACCAGCATGATAGGCTGCGGGTCGTGAACAAAAACAATATCGCCGTATATTTTGGTATCCTTTAAAATGCTTTTACCTGTCGATAAAAACTTGTCGAACATGCCTTGAGTAATTTCAATTTTCCTTCCGTGCAATGCGTTGTGAAAAGCCTTTGTCACGTTGAAATAATCAGGGGTAGCTGTTATTGTGTCCCAGCTGGCGTCGATTCCTAAATCGTTCAAAAGCGGAATGAGCCTTGAAAGTATCTCGGCAACACCCCCGCCAGTTTTTGTAGAATTTATGCACTGGATTTTCTTCTTTTTAAGCTTTTTGCTTATAAGCACAAGCTCGTGAATGATGTCTTTGCCGACTATTTTTTCGTAATCAGCTATTCTCATGCTTCTCTCTACTCTCTACTTTTTTCGTGCAATATTCTTTTATAACGTCTGTCAATTTTCGTCTTAATCCTTCCATTGTAAAAGTATAAGGGTCTAAGCTAGCTATAACGTTTGCCAGCTCGGGGGCGCCGGCTGAGGTGCCTATCCAGAAGGAAAAATCATTTATTCCCTTTTCCAATCTCAGACGCGCTTCAAATATATGGAAATATATGGAGTGAATAGTAATTTTATTTAAAATCATCTGAAATTCCTTAAGATTGTGCGCTGCAAAACCTGTCGGAATAACAAAGCTATGGGCTTTTATAAACTCAAATTCCCTGCCCTGCGGCGCGTACCTCAGAGGGCTCTTGTTCTCGAACAGGTGATTTTCGATAACATTTATTATCCTTTCTCTTAGCTCCCTGATAGTGCTGAACTGGCATATATCTATACTCGCCAGCTCTTCCCCTAACTTGTATTCCCCTAAAACGCGCGATACCCAATATGCGAAGTCATTGGGCGGTTCGGGCGAAAGGGTTTGATGTCGCTGGAGGAAAACGTGGGTATGGTAATATATAACGGAACCGGAAACCTCTTTAATTATCTCCACAAGTCCCTTAAGGTTTCTGGCGTGTTTACCGGTAAGCTCTCGAAGCTTAACGCTTGTATAAAATTGGAACGGATTTTTAGCCTTTTTAGTCCACAAACTCATAAAGAAACTTAATTACCTCTTTCGGTGAATTCAATCTGTATTGCGCAAACGTCTTTTTTCTATTCTTCGAGACGAGGATGCTGATTCCCCTTTTGCCAAGCGCTTTAAAAGCATCTTCGTCTGTCCTGTCATCGCCTATGCAGATTGGTATGGCTCTTCTCGATTTTAACCTTCGGAGAACCCAGTTTACAATATCGCCTTTATTCCATTTTATATTCGGGTGAAGCTCCAGAACCTTTTTGCCTTCTGTAATCTTTATTTTTCCTCGTTTCAGTAAATCTTTTATCGTATTTTTGAATACCCTTTTGAGGATTGGAACTTTATCAGAATTAACCAATCTGTAATGCAAGCTCAGAGTATAAGTTTTACTCTCTAAAATTACCCCTTTAAACCGTAGTTTTTTCTTCAGGATATTATAGGATTTCTGTATAAACGGTTTCAGCGCTTTTGCGCTTCGATTTATATATTTAAGTCCGGGCCCGACAAGCTCTATGCCATGATTGCCGATATAGTAAAGTGATTTTACTCCGATTAAATTCTTAACATCTTTCAAAGAGCGGCCACTTATGATAAAAACTTTCGACGATGCCCTCTTTGCCAGTTTTTTCAAAAGAGTTTTTGTATCTCTGTCGAGCCTGGCAAGGCCCGGCTTTTTTTTAATAGGCGTCAAGGTGCCGTCATAATCCAGAAAAAATATTATTTTCTTAGCGCGCTCTATTTTCTCTGCTATATCTTTTTCAATTCTTCTAAGAATTTTCCCGCCCATTTATAAATATTATTTTCCTTCACCACCGCTCTCAAACGCTTCATTCTTTTTTCTTTTTTCTCCCGGGGGAGTTCTATGGCCTTTTTTATCGCTTTAGCGAAGTTTTCCCTGTCGTATGGATTTACGAACATCGCACCGCCCAGTTCCCTCGCGGCGCCTGTAAACTGGCTCAAAAGAAGCACGCCGTCTAAGTCATTTCTCGCTGCAATAAACTCCTTGCAAACGAGATTCATGCCGTCGTGCAAAGGGGTTACGATGCATGCGTCGGCTATTTTATAAAGCGCGATGACTTCTTTTCTCGACATGTGTTTTTTGATAAATAGTATCGGAAACCATTTTTCAGTCGAGTGCTTCCAATTCACCTCTTCCACCAGGTTGCTAAGCCTGTCGTTCAGCGCTTTATATTCCGGTATATGCATTCGGCTCAAGCCGCCCTTCTGGATAAATACGACCTTGCCTTTGTATTGGGGGAATTTTTCGAAGAAGCGGTCTATTCCCTGAATTTTCTCAACCAGGCCCTTTGTGTAATCTATCCTGTCCAATCCGACCATCACGAAGGTGCCGTCCTTTATGGCGAATTCTTCCCTTAATTTCGTCATTGCGTTTTTTATTTCTTTCGAATCCGCGGCTTTCGACGTTTCCTCAAAATCTACGCTAATGGGAAACGCCCTTATAAGCGTTTCGTGTCCGCCGTAAGTAACGGAGTTCCTTTCTCTGTCTATCCTCGCTTCCATTTCCAGCCTTAACGTCTCCACAAAATTGTTGCAATGGTATCTTATATGAAACCCTAAAAGGTCATTTGCCAAAAGCCCTTCCAATATTTCAATCTTCTGGGGGCATATTCTGAATGCTTCGGGGTTCGGCCACGGTATATGAAGAAAATGGGCGGTGAGCAGATTCTTATTCTTTTCTTTCAACAATTTGCTGAGAAGCATCAGGTGGTAATCCTGAATCCACACAAATGCCTTTTTATCCTTTACGATATCGAGTATGGTGTCGGCAAATTTCTGGTTTACTATTTTATAGTAAGCCCAGTCTACTGCGTCGAAACTTGGGCCGGTATATGCCATGTGGCACAGCGGCCATATACCCTTATTCGAATATCCGTAGTAATAGCCGTTTTCCTCGTCCTTGGTAAGCCATATTCTTCTCAGTTTATACTTGGGGGCTTCCGGAGGAACCTTTATCTCATTATTTTTATCGACAACTTCCCTATCGGCGCTTCCGCTTCCGTATGCTACCCATGTGCCTCTACACACTCTCATTATAGGGTCCAATGCCGTAACGGCTCCGCCAACAGGCCTTATATATTCGATTTTGCCTTCTTTATAAACGTGTAGATAAGGCTCCCGATTGGAGGCAATAATCAGTAATCGATTACCTATTATTTTCTTTATTGTTCTATTAAGCTGACTTTTTGTCCAAGGCATGTATTGCACCTTTTTATAATATAATTAGTATATATGAGATTGCGAAAGTTTGCAAGGTTAATTATATGGACAGGATGCTGGAGAGGAGGCGTTTTGTATAAGGGTGTTTGGGGGCTCGGTAGATTTGGTCTCGGCCGGCAAGCTCTACGATTTCGCCTTTATACATTACGGCGACGTCATCTGCCATGTATTCTACGACGCGAAGATCGTGAGAAATGAATATATAGGTTAAAGAGAGCTCTTTCTGAAGGTCCTTTAATAAATTCAGGAGCTCCAATTGAATTATCACATCCAGGCTCGAAACAGGCTCATCGAGTATGAGAATGCGCGGGTTGACGGCGAGGGCTCTCGCAATTGCAATCCTCTGCCTCTGTCCCCCTGAAAACTGGTGAGGATATTTTAACCTATCTTTATAATTTAGATGCGCCTTGAAAAGCACATCTCTTAGAACCTTCTCTTTCTCATCCTTGCTTATACCATGAATGGTAGGGCCTTCCAAAACAATATCCTGCATTTTCATGCGAGGGTCCAGGGAACTATACGGGTCCTGGAATACAATCTGTATCGATTTTTGTGTCCCCACTGAGCCCGAGTCAGGTTCCAAGAGTCCTATAATAAGTTTTCCCAGCGTTGTCTTGCCCGAGCCTGACTCACCGACCAGGCCGAGTGTTTTTCCTTCTTTTATTTGCAAACTTATATTACGAACAGCCTGAATTTTCTCTTTTTCTTTTTTAAAAATACCTTTTTCGACTGGAAATGATTTATTCAGATTTTTAACCGTAATAATACTTTTATGGTTTAAACCTATTTCAGACCTCCTAGGTCTGGAATAGGTTTTTGCCCCCAACGAGGCTGCATCAAGAAGCTGTTTGGTATAGTCCTGTTTAGGCCGAGAAAGAATCTCGCGCTTTTCACCACCTTCCACAATTTTTCCATCTTTCATAACCAAAACTCTATCCGCAACTTTATTGATAATCCCGAAATCATGCGTAATAAAAAGAACGGACATATCTAAATCTTTCTTTAAGCCGAGGATGAGTTCCAGAATCCCGGCCTGAATTGTAACATCCAACGAAGTTGTGGGTTCGTCTGCGATTAAAAATTTCGGATTTAGCGCAATTGCCATCGCAATCATCGCCCTTTGCCTTTCTCCGCCGGATAGCATGTGAGGATAGGAGTCATAGATCCTCTCGGGATCGCTGATCTTTACTTTTTCTAAAAGATTTAAGGTTTCGTTCTGAACCGTTTGCGATTTTCCGTTCAACCTGTACCCCTTGTGGGTACAGGTTGAATTGAAAGATCGCAAACGGTTCACCAGCACTGCCTCGTCAATCTGCTCGCCTACCCGTAAAACAGGATTTAAAGAGGTGGCGGGCTCCTGAAAGACTATCGCCGGCTTACCCTCGCATATGATCTCGCCACTCTGGAAACAACCTCTTTCCGGGAGAAGTTTCATTATCGAAAGCGCGGTAACCGTTTTTCCGCTGCCGGATTCCCCCACTAATCCCAGTACTTCATTTTCATTGAGAGCGAAATCAATTCCATCAACAGCTTTCACAACTTCGTTTTCATGCTTGAAGTGTACTTTTAAGTTTTTTACTGTTAGTAGCATAGTTACTTTTCGATCCTCGGATTAAGCATGTCTCTCAAACCTTCACCCAATAAATTAAACGCAAGCACCGTAATTAAAATCGCGAGCCCCGGAAACAGAATTACCCACCAGCCAACGCCTAAAACCGCTTTCCCCTCCATTAAGATATTCCCCCAGCTCGGATTCGGTGGCTGGACTCCGAGCCCGAGGAAACTCAAACCCGCTTCCGTAAGAATCGCTCCCGCAACGCCGAATACAAAACTTACTAAAACCGGCCCTATGGCGTTCGGTATAAGATGTCTTGTTATTATGAAAAAGTGGCTTGCGTCCAGCATTTTTGAAGCTGAAATGTAATCCCTCGTCTTTAAACTCAAAATCTCCGCCCTTATAAGCCGTGCCATACCCATCCAGCCTGTCAGGCCGATAATCACCATTACATTAAATATACTCGGCCCGACTACTGCGATAACAGCCAGTATCAAGAAAAATCGCGGGAAACAGAGCATTATATCCGCAAATCGCATTATAAAAGAATCCATTTTACCGCCGAAATAACCCGCTATCGAGCCAAGAAAAACCCCTATAACGCAAGCCAGGCCCACAGCGATAAGTCCTATTAAAAGCGCTATGCGTGCGGCGTATATCATTCTTGAAAAAAGGTCTCTTCCGAGACTATCCGTGCCCAAGAGGTGTTTCATGGAGGGGGTTGACAACGCATCTTTTATGTTAATGTAAGTCGGGTCGTACGGTGTGATTTGCGGCGCAAAGATTGCAAGGAGCATAAGTAAAAGTATTATGCTTGCCCCAAATACTGCTAATTTATTCTGAAAGAGTTTTCGCATATGACCTACTTTTTGAACCTGTTTCACACGTTTATTTTCGCCTGAAACAGGTTCACCTATATCGTATCCTCGGGTCAGCGTAAACGTAAGCTATATCAGCCATCAAGTTCCCTAAAAGTGTAAGAAGCGCGCTTATAACAAGGCCCGCCATTATCACGTTGTAATCCCGCGCAAAAACCGACTCCACCATAAGCCGGCCTATTCCGGGTATGCTGAAAATTGTCTCCAAAATTACGCTCCCGCTTATAAGCCCCGGAATTGAAAGACCCAGAATCGTAATTATGGGTAAAAGCGCATTTCTTAAGGCGTGTTTATATATAACAGCTCTCTCGGGGAGGCCCTTTGCCCTTGCGGTCCTTATATAATCCTGAGAAATTACATTGAGCATGCTCTGGCGCATATATCGAGAAACACCTGCCAGTCCTCCTACGCTTGCGACCGTGACAGGTAATATTAAGTGGCGTAAAATATCTACTACTTTATCGAGAAGTGCGTAATTCTCAAAATCTAAAGAAACTATTCCTGACACCGGTAAAATTCCCAATCTTACTCCAAAAAAGAACATAAGAAGAAGGCCGAGCCAGAAACTCGGCGCCGCAAAGCCCAAAAAGACAAAGACTGTCGTTGTCTTGTCAAAAATAGAACCGCGCTTTACGGCACTTTTTATGCCGATAGGTATCGCAAAGAGAAAAATTATTGTCATCGCCAGGACATTAATCAATATTGTTATAGGAAGCCTTTCCAAAATCTTCTCCATAACAGGCCTATTATCGATGAAACTCCTTCCGAAATCGAATCGGGCAAGTTTCTTTAGCCAACTTATATATTGAATATGCAAAGGCTTGTCGAGTCCGTAAATCTGGTTTAACTTCTCCCGCGCTTCAAAATCGACCTTTGGGTTTAGCTGAACCATTAAATCTGTGGGCTTGCCGGGCGCGAGGTGTATAACGATAAATGAGATAATGGTAATACCCAGGAGTATCGGAATTATGTGTGTTAAACGGCGAATTATGTAGCTTAACATATCGTACCTCGTTGTTGAACCGTTTGCGATTTCCCGTTCAACCTGTCCCCCTTACGGGGACAGGTTGAACGGGAAATCGCAAACGGTTCAGTAGGTATACCTCTGCTTATTCTTCGGAACCCACCAGTCAATAAAATTATATCCTATTCCGATTGGCGATAGCTCTATGCCCTTGAATCGGCGCTCTACCGCTACTAATGAATCGGCTATATACAAAAACATATAGGGTTGCTCATCATAAAGGGTTTCGTGAATTTTATGATAAATCTTCTTTCTCTTTTCTCTATCGAATGTCCTCCTGCCCTCAATGAGAAGCCGGTCGATTTCAGGATTTGTGTAACTTATGAAATTAAATTCACCCGGGCGTGTCTTTGACGAATGAAATATATCGTAACAATCCGGTTCCCTGCCGAGCCCCCACCCGAGTATTATGGCCTCGAATCTCTTCTTATTTACAAATTCATCTATAAAAACCGACCACTCCAAAATCCTTATGTTTACCTTTATGCCTATATCTTTGAGACGGCGTTGTATAATTTCTGCTGTCATTCGGCGACTTTCATTACCCTGGTTTGTGAGTAGCGTAAATTCAAATCGCTTTCCTTCTTTGTCGAGCCATCCGTCACGGTCTCTATCTTGCCAGCCGGCTTCACTTAGCATAGCCTTTGCTTTTTCAGGGTCAAAGGGGTATGCTCTTACATCCTTGTTGAAAGCCCACGATTCCGGAACGAACTGGCCTGTCGAGATTCTGCCCTGACCCAATAAAACCCCATCAATTATCTCTTTCTTATCTACGGCGTAGTTTAATGCCTGGCGGACTCTTTTGTCTATGAATTTATCGTCTTTAAGATTATAAGCCATATAACTATAGCCAAATGAGGGGTATTTAAATTTTTGAAATTTACTTTTAAAAAAGGATGCCTCTGTCTGTTTTGTAAATTGTAGCGGCGTAAGGCCCATAGAATCGATTCCCAGGGTTTGTAATTCCAAAAACATTGTTGCGGTGTCAGGTATTACCCTATAGATATACCTGTCAATATAAGGACGGTGCTCAAAATATTCGTGATTAGACACAAGGTCGATTCTTTCGCCGGTCTTCCATCGCTTGAATTTGTAAGGGCCTGTGCCGATGGGGCTTCGTCGAAAGTCCGTGGTGAGAAGATTTTCCCCCTTTAAGATATGTTTCGGCATTATCGGCATAATCCAGCTCGATATACCCGGCGCGAAAGGTTCCCTGTAAATGATCTTTACTGTATAATCGTCCACTACCTCAAGGTGCTTAACCATTTTAAAATCGCCGCTGTAGGGAGTGGGAACATTTGGGTCTATAATGGACTCGTATGTAAATTTGACGTCTTCTGCCCGGAAAGGATGGCCGTCATGCCACTTAACATTCTTTCTTAAATGGAAGACTATTGTCAAACCGTCATCTTCTACATCCCATGATTCTGCCAGGTCGCCTTCGAGTTCAACATCCCTGTTGTACTTGACCAGGCCATTAAAAACTAAAAACACTATATAGGAAGATGGGCTATCCGAGGCAAGTATTGGAACGAGGGTGCGGGCATCCCCTATTTGACCGGTTACGAAGGTGCCGCCATATGGATGGGGACAGGTCTCATTATCGGTTTTAGTGTCATGAAGAGACCTGTCCCCATATGTGCTTCTCACCGATAAAAAAAATACCACTATTATGGTAAATAGCGGTATAAAAAAAATTATCTTCCTATTGAGGAAGTTTTTCAGGTTTCGCAAGAGGAACATTCTCTTCTGACACCGGCGGAACTTCTCTTCCTTGAAATCTGATTAAGCTCCTGCCCCGTCTTGAGGTCATTATGCCCAGAACCAGGCATGTAATGAGATACAGGCATGCCGCGACAACTGTCGCCTTTGTTAAAAAAACGGACATCTTCGTGCCAAAAATGGTCTGGCTTGAATCGCCTCCGAAGGTCTCGCTCAATCCTCCACCCCGGCCTGCCTGCAGAAGTATCATGACAATTAAAATAATACAGGCACTTATGTGAATTGCTATGACTAAACCGTATAACATACTATTTCTCCTTTACAACTCGTGAAGCCTTCTTAACTATATCTACAAAAGATTCTTCTTTAAGCGAAGCCCCTCCCACTAATGCACCGTCTATGTCTTTTTCTTTAATAAGAGATTCTATACTATCGGGCTTCACGCTTCCTCCGTATTGAATGCGGATACTTTCTGAAATTTCCCTGTCATATTTTTTTGCTAAGAGATTTCTAATAAATTTATGAACCTCTTCTGCCTGCTCGGCAGTCGCATTTTTGCCGGTTCCTATAGCCCATACCGGCTCATAGGCAATAACTATGTTCAGAATTTCTTTTTTATCCACATTTAAAAGTCCTTTTTCAACATGGAGAGATACTACATCAAATGTTTTACCGCTTTCTCTCTCTTCTAATTTCTCGCCCACGCACATTATCGGAAATAGGCCTTCGGTTATCGCGGATTTGACTTTTTTGTTTACCGTCTCATTGGTCTCGCCAAAATATGTCCTTCTTTCAGAGTGGCCTATTATTACGTATTTGCATCCGAGAGTTTTAAGCATCTTCGCAGAAACTTCTCCTGTAAACGCACCCTCTTTTTCCCAGTGCATATTCTGCGCCCCTAAAATGATATTGGTATCTAAAACTACATCTTTGACATCGCTTAAAGAAGTAACCGGCGGGCAGAGAACGACTTCTAGATTATTTATATTAAATAGATTTCTCTTAATCCCATTGGAGAGAGCGATTGACTCCTCAACGGTTTTATTCATTTTCCAGTTGCCGGCTATTATGGGTTTGCGCATTGTTCGTTTCTGAACCGTTTGCGATTTTTATTTCAACCTGTCCCCGTAATGGGGACAGGTTGAACGGAAAATCGCAAACGGTTCATTTCTCCTGTAACGCTGCAATACCGGGAAGCTCTTTACCTTCTAAATACTCCAATGATGCGCCGCCGCCGGTTGAGATGTGGCTCATCTTTCTGGCCAACCCCAGCGCGTTTATTGCAGCGGCTGTATCGCCGCCGCCTATTACAGTCGTAGCATTGAGCCGGGATATGAATTTTGCAATATCGGTGGTGCCTTTCCTGAAAGGCCTTAGTTCAAAATAGCCCAGAGGCCCGTTCCAGAGTATGGTCTTTGCATCCTTGATGGCATCTTTGTATTTTTTAATCGTCCTTGGGCCTATATCCAAACCTATCCATCCGTCGGGTATGTGTTCTCTTACCACCCTGACTCTTGTATGGGCTGTTATCGTTCTGGCGATAACGTGGTCTTCGGGAAGAAATACGCTTACGTTACTGTTTCTTGCCTTGCTAAAAATCTCTGACGCCATATTAATCTTATCTTCCTCTAATCTGGAACTTCCGGTTCCTTTCAGCCGCGATTTCAAAAATATATAAGCCATTGCCCCGCCGATTAAAAGATAATCTATTTTCTTAAGCATATTTTCAATAACAGCGATTTTGTCTGAAACCTTTGCTCCACCGAGAAGAAGGGCGACCGGCTCTTCAGGGCTATGGAGAACCTTCTCAAAGTAGTTTACTTCTTTCTCTACTAAAAATCCCATCGCACTCGGCAAAAATTTTGTAATCCCTTCTGTGGAAGCGTGGGCCCTGTGGCAGGTTCCAAAAGCATCGTTAATAAAGATATCTCCTGACCTTGCGAGCGCGCCGGCAAATTCCGGGTCATTCTTTGTCTCTCCTTTATGGAACCTCAGATTTTCCAGAAGTACCACGTTGCCGTCCCGCATATTTCCGACAGCATTTTCTACCTCGGGACCAACACAATCTCCCAGCATCTTCACATTTTTACCAAGCAATTTAGAAAGCCGTTTAGCGCATGGCGCAAGGCTCATCCGGGTATTAACTTCGCCTTTTGGACGGCCGAGGTGGCTCATCAATATAACCTTCGACGGGGATTTTACGGCGTATTTTATGGTGGGAAGCGCGCTTTTAATTCGCGTGTCGTCGGTGATGCGCCCTCTTTCATCCAGCGGAACATTGAAATCTACACGCATAAGGACCTTCTTACCCTTTATATCAAAGTCCCTTATTGTTTTTTTCACCCAGCCCTTCCTTCCTTTTTTATTTCTGTATTTATTTTCATTATCATCATTCACCCGCTCTTCTTTGCACTCTTTGGTGTAATTCTTTTCTTAGGAAGGGCGGGGTCCATAGAAAAACCTCCTTCAATAAGACCTGAATTTATGAAAATCTCTGATTTTCATAAATTCATCTCCTTTGATGTTCTACGTTGAAAGGTCGAATTGAACCCAGCACTAATTTCTAATAGAAACATTTCTCCAAAATTAAGGCTTTTAATCTGCATTATTCTCATTATTCACAGCTTACAGTATAGTATAGAAATTAGTGCTGGGTAAATTCAACCAGACAACTTACGGAAATCAGAGATTTCCGTAAGTTGTGGTTTCATTTAAGTATACTTGTATTTTTTGCTAAAGTCAATGTAGCCTACTTTGAGAAGGCAGCTGACAGTAGGTGCTTCTGCGAGTGGGAGGATCCGCACCGGGCGGAGGGGCCCACGCAGAGAGGCACCCGCTGGCAACTGGCAATCGAATTCACGTTACCTCAGGAGTTTCTCGTAAAGCTCTTTATAATGTAAAGCTGATGCTTTCCATGAAAAATCTAAACCCATAATCCTCTTCTGAATCTTTTGCCATTTTTCTTTGTCCTTGTAAAGTTCTACGGCTTGGGATACGGCCTTTATTAAATCTTTTTTCGTCGCCTCGGAAAATTTTATTCCGTTTCCGCGTTCTTCATCCGTATATACATCGATTATTGTGTCATTTAAACCGCCTGTTGACCTCACCACGGGCAGCGTTCCATACTTCAAACTATATAGCTGGTTTAAACCGCAGGGTTCGTATCTGGACGGCATTATAAAAATATCGCTGCCTGCCTCGACCTTATGTGCGAGGCGGTTATCAAATTTTATATGGCTCGATATATACAGTGGGTATTCTGTGGCTATGCGCTTGCAGAGTGAGTTGTATTTCTCATCTCCGGTGCCAAGAATAATAATACTGGCTCCCAAATCTATTATCTCCCTTGCCGCCTCGACAATGAGGTCTATTCCCTTCTGATGGGCAAGCCTTGATATTACGCCGATGAGAGGCCTTTCTAAAGTGTCCGGGGGCAGATTAGCGCTCTTTATGAGGTCTTTCTTGCACTCAAGCTTTTTGTCAATGGTCTCTCTATCATAATTCTCGGCTATGTGCTTATCTAATTTAGGGTCCCACTCGCTATAATCGACGCCGTTAACTATGCCGTAAACTTGAGAAGCGCGCGTCCTTAAAATTCCGTCCATACCGCAACCAAATTCCGGAGTAAGAATCTCCTCGCTATATCCCTTGCTAACAGTGCTGATAGCCGAAGAATACACAATGCCTGCTTTCAAAAATGAGAGCTTGCCGTAATACTCTATACCGTTAATGTTATAAAACCTTCGTGGTATGCCTATGCTATAAAGCGAGTCCTTCTTAAATAATCCCTGATAGCCGATGTTGTGTATGGTAAAAAGTGTTTTTATATCTACGCCGTGAATCTTCAAATAGAGCGGCACCAGGCCCGTTTGCCATTCGTTGCAGTGAACGATATCAAACCCCCGGGCCGGCTCGATGGCGACTACCGCAATCGCTCTCGCAAAATAGGAAAAACGCAAGGAATTATCTTTGTAATCGCCTGTCGGTTCCGAATAGAGATTGTCCCTATCGTAATATTTATCATTGACGACAAAGATATATTCTATGCCACCCTCTTTGTATGTAAGGAAATCGAATTGCCCGATTGAAAAATGGCTGAGATTTAACCTCATGTTCTTCACGCTCTTATAAAAAGGCAGGATAACGCTTGCGCGACAGGAAATTTCGTTTAAGGCTCTGGGTAGGCTTCCGCTTACATCAGCCAGGCCCCCTGTCTTGGCAAAAGGAGCGACTTCCGGCGAGGCAAAAAGAATATTCATATAAAGATTAGACCAATAAACCGATCAAATCCACAACCCTTGAAGAATAGCCCCATTCGTTGTCATACCAGCCAATGATTTTTACTAAGTTATCCGTGATAACCATTGTGGATTTGGCGTCAAAGATACAGGAATAGGAACTTCCGATAATATCTGAGGAGACAATCGCGTCTTCGGTGTATTCCAGTATCCCTTTCATTGGGCCATTGGATGCTTTTTTGAAAGCTTCGTTTATCTCATCGGCCGTTGCCTTCTTCTTAAGAACGGCAACGAAATCCGTTATGGAGCCGCATTTGACAGGGACCCTTATCGCCATGCCGTTTATCTTGCCGTTGAGCTCCGGGATAATTTTACCAACTGCCTTCGCGGCGCCTGTTGACGTAGGTATAATGTTTTCCGCCGCTGCCCTTGCCCTCCTCAAATCCTTGTGCGGGAAATCAAGAATACGCTGGTCATTGGTATATGCGTGGACAGTGGTCATAAGGCCCTTCTCTACCCCAAATGTGTCGTTTAAAACCTTTACCATAGGAGCAAGACAGTTTGTCGTGCAAGATGCATTAGAAACAATTTTATCAGAGCTCTTAAGGGCTTTCTCATTAACCCCTAAAACTATCATATTGTCGATTTCGTCTTTTGCCGGAACGGTGAGTATGACCTTTTCTGCCCCTGCTTTAAGATGAAGCGCTATTTTTTCTCTTTCGCGGAATGCACCTGTTGATTCGATAACTACTTTTGCGCCTTCTTTTTTCCACGGAAGTTGGGAAGGGTCTTTTATACTCAATATATCTATTTCCTTGCCGTTTACGACTATTGATTTATCTTTGGTTTTCACATCGCCTTTGAATCTACCATGGGTAGAGTCATACTTTAATAAATGAGCAAGTGTCTTTGCGTCTGTGAGGTCATTTATCGCAACGACATCAAAGCCGCCTCGCTCAACCATTATTTTGAAAACCATTCTGCCTATTCTTCCAAAACCGTTGATTCCTACTTTTATTGCCATGTTTACCTCCGTTTCTGAACCGTTTGCGATATTTCAATTCAACCTGTCCCCACAAGGGGGACAGGTTGAACGGAAAATCGCAAACGGTTCACTTCATCAAATTCCTCGCTGCTACTTCGGGGGGAACGGGATTTACATAAAAGCCGCTGCCCCACTCAAAGCCAGCCACATTGACCAGTTTCGGCATAATCTCTATATGCCAGTGATAATATTCCTTCTCAAAGCCGCTTATCGGCGAGGTATGGATTATGTAATTGTACGGCGGATCGTTCAATAACTTTTTCAATTTTTTCATGCTATTTCTCAATATGGTGCCCAGAGGTTTTACCTCCTCTTTTTGAAGGCTTGTAAAATGCGATTCGTGCTTTTTTGGCATTATCCACATTTCATAAGGAAATCTCGAGACAAACGGCGAGAAGCAGATGAAAAAATCATTCTCCTCGACAATACGCTCTCTATCGCTCAATTCCTGGACCAATATATCGCAGAAGACGCATCTATCCTTATAGTTGTAATATGCGAGGGAAGAATTAAGCTCTTCATTAACGCGTTTCGGCACGATGGGAAGCGCTATCAATTGCGAATGGGGGTGTTCCAGAGACGCGCCCGCCGATTTTCCGTAATTTCTGAAGATAAGAATGTATTTAAATCTTTCGTCCTTTCTTAAATCGGTGCTCCTTGAGACATATGACCAGATTATCTCTTCTGCCTGGTCATCCGATATATCTGCGACATCGCGCATATGATGCGGAATATCTACAATAACCTCGTGGGCGCCGATACCATCCATTCTGTCAAAAACACCTATGCCTTGTTTTTTCAAGTCACCTTTGGCTTCAAGGGCAGGATATTTGTTCGGCACCACCCTTATTGTCCATCCAGGCGTATTTGGCGCTCCGATGCTTCTGTGGGCAACAATCTCAGGAGGCGTCAGATGTTCGTTTCCGGGGCAAAAAGGGCAATTTTCAGTATCGTTACTTTTTACGATTTTCTCGAACGAGAATTCCTCCGGTTCTATAACCTTTTCATAATTTACGATTATCCATCTGCCTGTTATAGGGTCTCTTCTTAACTGTGACATTCTATACTCTCGCTACTCGCTACTCTCTACTTCCCTAAGATATTTACATGCCTCTTCCGGCGGTGTGGGATTGATATAAAAACCGCTTCCCCATTCAAACCCCGCAACTTGAGTCAAACGGGGCATAATCTCTATATGCCAGTGATAGTCGTTCTCTATCGTTTCCCAATAGCCTTTCTTCTTTCTTCTCCTGAAAGGCGCTGTATGCAAAATTATATTGTATGGAAAATTGCCGAGTGTCTTTATCATTCCATCCATGGTTAACTGGAAAATCTTGGAGAAACCTTTTATTTCATCTTTTGTCATGGTATCAAAATCGCAGGAGTGTTTCCTGGGCAGAATCCATGTCTCAAACGGAAATCTGGAACAATAAGGATTAAGCGCGAGAAAATTATCCACTTCCAAAAATACCCTTTCATTCTGGTCCAGTTCCTGCCTTATCATATCGCAGAATATACATCTATCCTTATAGTCGAAATAACGTTTCGAACCGACCAGTTCCTCTTTAACGCGCTTGGGCGTAACCGGTGTTGCTATTAGCTGAAGGTGCTCGTGAGGGATATTGCCGCCGCCGGCAACCTTTCCATAGTTTTTGAAAATTAGAACATATTTTAACCGCTGGTCTTTTTTTAATTCTCGCATCCTTTTTATAATTACTTCGGTGAGTTTTTCAATCTGGGGTAGGTCTTTTATAAATGCATCCGGGCCATGATGAGGCGTTGCGATTAAGACCTCATGGCTGCCTATGCCGTTCATAAGGTCATACATACGTTTTCCGTGTCTGTCTAAATCGCCCAGTATGTTCAAAAAAGGAGAAATGGAAGGAACAACGCGTATCTTCCACCCTGGAGCATTAGGCCGGGTGCGGCTTTTTCGCCATGCATAAATTTCAGGAGGGGTAAGGGATTCGTTGCCTTCGCAGAAAGGGCATTTTTTATGCGGTGATAAGGAATCTTTTTCTTTTTCAAAAGAAAAATCAGTCGGCCTCTTCGCCCTTTCAGTCGCAATAATAACCCATCTTCCTATTATAGGATCTTTCCTTAATTCTGGCATAATATTTCGTTCAGCTCGCAGTGATTATAGCATAATAGACATTTTATTCAAATATAATAAACAAAATAAAATAAAAAGGGACGGGGCTGATGCTGAACTTAGGCCTGTCCCTAGACTGAACTTACGTCTGTCCCCAAATCCACACATAATATACAATTCCCCGAGCACATACGTACTCTTAGTTTGAGATTTTCTGTTTTTTTATAAAAAGGGGACAGGCCTAAGTTCAGCATCAGCCCCGTCCCTAATCTTATAATCTTACTAATCTTACTGCTTTCCAAGAAACATCCCTTTCTTAACCTTATGCCCTCTTATAAAGCTTGCCGCGTCCATCATCTTTGCACCT
>JAUWBJ010000060.1 GCA_030605095.1 Candidatus Omnitrophota bacterium
GCCTGAAAGACCTTGCCGATTTGATTCGTCATAACAAGGGCAGGAAGATGTAACATAACGGATGCGCGAAGCCCTGTGCCGGTGTTTGTAGGGCAAGCTGTGAGATAACCCCACTTTGTCGAAAATGCGTAGGGCATTTTCCTGCTAAGGTCTGTGTCGATTGCGTCTGACATGCGCCATGCCTCGATGATATTAAAACCGGATTGCAGGACTTGAATCCTCACGTGGTCCTCTTCGTTAATCATAATGCTTGCGATCTCTCTGTCTTCTACAACCAATCCTTTGTATTCCAGATCAATCACATGTTCGGGGCTCATAAGGTGTCTCTCGACAAGGAATTGTCTGTCAATTTCCGGTAAATCCTTCATGTTTAAAAACAGGGATTTTTTTAAAAATTTGCTTTTTTCCACGGCGTCTCTGACAAGTTTCAGGGTGCCTTCTTTCTCTTTTGGCTTTGCCCAGTTGAAAAACGGAAATCCATCGAGGTTCCTGGCAAGCCGAATTCTACTCGAAATTACGATATCCGATTTCGGACCCGTGCCTTTCAGCCATTCACTCTTTCCGTGTAACAGGTCATCTAATTCCACTTTTGAACTCCCCTTCTTTATGCTTATTTCTTCCTCTTCCTCTCAAGCGCCTTAACCTGGTCCCTCAAACGAGCGGCCTCTTCAAATTCCTCAAGTTTTATTGCTTTCTCGAGTTTTGCTTTCAAATCGCTCAGCAATGCTCCTTTGTCGCGGATAACCTCTTTTTTAATCGGCAATTTGCCGGTATGCCGGTCAGAACCGTGAATCTTCCGGAGAAGCGGGCTTAATTGCTCCTTAAATGTTTCGTAACATTTGGGGCAACCGAGCCTGCCCATTTTTCTGAAATTCTGAAATGTGAAGTTGCAGGAGGGGCATTTGATGCCTGTTTCGGCGGCGATTTTTTCCTTTTTTTCAACAACAGGTACAAGGTCTACCAGCCCTGAAAGGAGATCCGCCAATCCAAAATGTTCTTCCATCTCCTGGCTTTTCTCTCTCGCGCATTGTTCACAGAGATGTAGTTTTGTCACTTTATTGTTGATAATCTCGGTAAGGTGTACTGTCGCTTCCCTCTTATGACATACATCGCAAACCATTTCTTCTCCCTTCGGTCGCTCCCCTTATTTATCCTTCTTTATCCTTATCTATCCTTATTTATCGCTATCTCAATATCTCACTCCGTCAATCTTCGTTAACTTATGAAATTCCGCAAGAAGGAAACGCGTAACAGGGCCCGGCTTCCCGGTGCCGATAACATGGCCATCGACCTTTATAACAGGCACAATTTCAGCCGCTGTGCCTGTCAGGAAGCACTCATCCGCCTTATATATCTCGCTTAGTCTCATATTCTTCTCTTTAAATCGGAGCTTCTTTTTTCTTGCTATATTTATAACCGCACCTTGAGTTATACCCTTAAGAGTGATATCCCTCGGCGGCGTTAAAAGGGTACCTCCCTTTACGATAAATATATTATCGCTCGTGCATTCGGCAACATAATCATCGTACGTTAACATAATCGCTTCATGGGATGCCTTTTTTATGCCGTCGATTTTTGCTAAAATGTTATTAAGGTAATTTAACGATTTGATGTTCGGGTTAATAGCCCCTTTATAATTTTTTCTTATCCTCGCGGAAACAATATGGAGCCCTCTCTCGTAAAATTTTCGTGGATAAAGCGCTATTTTATCCGTTATGATGAAGATAATAACGCCGGTTTTGCATTTTCGCGGGTCCAGGCCGAGGTCTCCCGGTCCCCGTGTAACTACGAGCCTTATATAAGCATTATCCAATTTATTCCGCTTCAATGTATCCCGGACTGCTTTAATTAGGATGCGCTTCGCCATAGGAATTTTAAGCTCTATGGCATCGGCTGATTTATATAATCTGTCTATGTGCTCGCGAAGTTTAAACACAAGTCTATTATAAGAACGTATCCCTTCGAATACGCCGTCTCCGTAAAGCAGGCCGTGGTCAAAAATAGATATCTTTGCTTTATTTCTATCTATAAATTTGCCATTCAGGTAAACTTTGCGCCCCATATTTTAGTTCCTCTATTATACCATCCCTTATTGTGAATTTCTTATCAAAATCATCGTGTATACGCTCATCGTGTGTAACGATAACCAGAGCCATGGATCTTTTTTCTTTCAACATCCAGAGACAATCGATAATTTCCTCTCCTATTTTCGAATCGAGATTGCCAGTTGGCTCATCGCACAAAAGAACCTCGGGAAAATTTACCAGAGCCCGCGCGATTGCCGCCCTCTGCGATTCTCCGCCTGAAAGTTCCGACGGCCTGTGGGTTGCCCTCTTTCCGAGCGCGACTAGTCTTAAAAGGTTTTCTGCCCTTTTTCGAATCTCTTGTAAGTAGCGGCGGTTCCCCCCTACGCCAAGGCTTCGGGGGACAGGTAAACCTCCGCTACTCGTCCTTCTTCTCATAAGAGCCGGCAACATAACATTTTCTAAAACCGTAAACTCGGGCAATAAATGATAAAACTGGAATACAAAGCCGATTTTTTCATTTCTAACCCTTGACCGAACCCTGTCGGATAGGCTATAAAAATCTACCCCCTCAAAAAGAAGCACTCCCTTCGTTGGTTTATCAAGGCCGCCTAGTAAGTGTAAAAGCGTTGACTTCCCGGCGCCCGACGGGCCCGCGATAAGCACGGATTCTTTCTTAAGTATCTCCAGATTGATATTCCTTACGGCTTCTATTTTCACTTTACCCTGATAATATGTCTTACCGATATTTACTGCTTTTATCATCTACTCCTTACCCAACCTGTTCCTGAGCTCGTAGGCCAGGAACAGGTTATTCATACCTGATCGCGTCCACCGGGTTTAATCGCGATGCCCTCCACGCCGGATAAAAAGACGCCGCGACCGCCAAAATGAGCGAGAATATCGCTATTACGACTATGTCGGACTGCACTATTTTAACAGGTATACTGCTTAAATAATATATGTCGCTCGGAAAAAGTTCAAAACCTGTCAGGCGTTCTACATAATCAGCAATTGTATTTATATTTCGCGCGAAAACAATCCCCAGTATACCGCCAAATACCACCCCGATAAAACCTACTGAAAACCCGAGAAAAACAAATATCTTTTTTATATCGCCTGCCGTAGCTCCTATAGCGCGCAACACCCCTATATCCTTTGTCTTCTCCAGAACCTGCATTATGAGGGAGCTCGCTATGTTGAAACACGCGACTACTATAATAAGCGCCAGGACTATAAACATTATCTTCTTTTCTATGGCAATGGCCCTCATAAGATTTTTATCCAGATCCATCCAGCTCCTGATAGTAAAAGGGTAACGGAATACTTTTTGTAAGTCCCGTTTTATCTTACTCACGTCAAATTCGTTATCCACCTTTATGCCAATGCCTGAAACCGAATCTTTGTTAAAAAATTCTTTTGCGTCCTTCAAATTTATAAAAACAAGATTGGCATCGTAATCGTACCTGCCCGAAGTAAATGTGCCGATAACGGTAAAATCCTTTTTTCTCCTGCCATCCGGTAGAAGTAACGAAACCTTATCATTTTTTTTCAATCTCAACGATTTTAAAAGCTCCCTTCCCGGGATAATGCCATTTTCGCCAAAATTTAAACTTCCGCTGTCAATATACTGGTTTACATTACTTACGTATTTTTCGGTTTTCTCATCCAGGCCGCGCACGATAACGCCTGCGGCGCCGTCTCTATATTTTAAAAAAGCAGCTCTCTCTATAAAGGGTGAACTTGCTACTATATGTTCTGTTTCATTCAAAATATCCATAACTTTTTTTTCATTCTCTATACCACCCTCTTTCAAGAGGACCAGGTGCGAATAAGTGCCTATTATTTTCTCTTTAATCTCTACGTCAAACCCGGTCATAATGGAGATGACAACTATTAAAGCCGAAACGCCAACGATAACGCCAAGAATAGAGATAACGCTTATTATAGAGATAAAGCGCTCTTTGCTCCTTCTGGTTAAATATCTTAATGCTACGTATATCTTCCAGTTCATTTTTCCTCTTTAAGCTGTGGAAAGAATATTACCTCACGAATATTCGCCGAGTCTGTAAATAGCATCACAAGCCGGTCTATGCCTACGCCGAGTCCACCGGCAGGAGGCATGCCGTATTCGAGCGCGCGCACAAAGTCCTCGTCAATCTCGCCGCCCGCTTCCTTAAATCTCTTCCTCTGTTCAATCGGATCATTGAGCTCGGAATAGGCGTTGGCGACTTCGAGCCCACCTATATATAACTCAAATCTATCGGTAAGCTCGGGATTATCCGGTTTTGTCTTAGCGAGAGGGCACAGTTCCTTGAACATGTCTATCACAAATACAGGGTGATTATGGGCTTTGGGCTCTATAAGTTCCCCGATAATATTTATGAGCTGGGTTCTGGAAACTTCATCCTTTTCAAGCTTGATGCCTTTTCTCTTCAATTTTTTAACCCATGTCTTTTCATCATCACCTGGCGTTATGTCAAAATTCTCTTCCATAAGTTTTGCAAAAGACATTCTTTCCCACCTCGTAAGGTCAATGGTTTTACCCTGATATTCGAGCTTCTCTTTGCCCAAAACGTCTTTGGCTGTTTTACGTATAATATATTCCACGAGCTCCATCATGCCTTCTGAGTCGGAATACGCCTCGTAAACCTCGAGCATGGTGAATTCGGGATTATGCCGCGTGGAAATACCCTCATTTCTGAACGAGCGATTTATCTCGTATACTTTTTCGAATCCGCCTACAAGAAGCTTTTTCAAATAAAGTTCCGGCGCTATCCGAAGATATAAATCGCGATGCAAGGTATCGTGGTGCGTTTTAAAGGGTTTACCTGCCGCGCCGCCCGGTATCGGGTGCATCATGGGCGTCTCAACCTCTAAGAAACCCTTCCCGTCCAGTACTTCCCTTATTTTACTTATAATGCCGGTTCTTACCTTAAAGAGCTTTTTTACTTCTTCATTTATGATTAAATCCACATAGCGCTGCCTGTATCGTGTTTCCACGTCCTTCAGGCCGTGCCACTTTTCGGGAAGCGGGCGAAGGGATTTTGAAAGAATCTTAATATCCGTAAGTTTTACGCTTATCTCCCCTGTTCTTGTCTTAAACAATTCTCCTTTTACGCCGACTATATCTCCTATATCCAGTTTCTTCATGAACGAGAATTTCTCATCGCCAAGGACATCCTTGCCGGCATAGAGTTGAATCTTTCCGGTAGAATCCCTGAGGTCGTAAAAGACGGTCTTTCCGTGTTCCCTTACGGCCATAAGCCGGCCCGCTACTGAGGCGGATTTGCCATCTTTAAAATTATCCTTTAATTCCTTTATGGAAGAGTCTACCTGATACCGACCGCCAAAAGGGTATATCCGTAGCGCCTCTATCTCCTTCAGCTTCTTCCGCTTCTCTTTCTCTATGTTGCTCAACTTAAGCCCTTCCCTCATTTTTCCTTATATATCTTTATCTTTCCTTATAAATTGACTATACAATTATATATAATGCTTATTATTATGTCAAATGAATTAAGCTGTAATTTGACATTATTCCAAAGTTTATGATATACTAAAGCAGCAAAAGGTATAACAAGTGACTGGAAAAAAAAGCTTCACTTTATTAGAATTATTAATAGTAATAATTATAGTTGGTGTCTTAACAGCGGTTTCAGCCCCTATAGTAATCAGCAGCATAGAAAGGGCGAAATGGGTTGAAGCTGTAGAGACCTTAGGTATGATAAGGGGGGTAATGAGAGCTTATTATGTCGAATTTGAAGATTATCCTTCCGTACGCTACTATTTCAATGGCCCTAATAAGAATTGTCCGACGAAGCTTGATATTGGTGCACCAGAACCAGATGCTGAGGGACGATATATCTATGACACAAATCCAGAAAGCCAGCATCCTGAATGCGCTAACGTTATCCACGATAAAGATGGTAGCGGTGGCTATAGCGGTGGTGATCCGCATATAGTTATCTATCTTGATGGACATCTCGATAGTCGAGGAGGTGCCCCAGAGTTTTAATTTTACTAAAGGTCATAAGTTGACAAAATAAGCATTGTTTATTTTGTCAACTTAGCTTGAGAATACTTCACCCCTCCATAAAAAATTATATTGACACAACTATATGTTTCTACTACACTTAAAACATGCCTCGAAGAAAGAAGGGCATCGTCACCCTTGCCTTTGACGATGCCTACTTAGATACATATAAACATGCCATAAGGTATCTCAATAAGCTAAATATAAAATCTACCATAGCAGTGCCTTCTCTCTTTATAGGAAAGAGATTCGAAAATCGTCCTCTTGTCGGATTAAAAGAGTTAAAAGACAACCTTAAGCGGGGGCATGAAATCGCTTCGCACACCCTCACCCATCCGAACTTGTCTCGATTGAGTTCGAAAGACAAAAGTGAGGCAATTTCTGAAATCGCTGAATCTAAAAAAGAACTTGAACATCTACTGCATAATAAGGTCAACTCTTTTATCTTTCCTTATATAAATAAAAATCAATCAAAATCAGTCAAGTCAAAAACAAGGCCCTATTATAAGTCTGCGAGGCTCACGACTAATTCCCCTTGTTTCAATAAAATCCCTGTAAAAAATCCCTATTCAACAATTGGTTTTGCCATCATGAAAAAACATTCTCTTTTCTATCTCAAAAAACAGGTTGATTACGCTGAAAAAAAGAAGTGCTGGCTAATAATGGTATTCCATCTTGTGGGTAAAAAGAATACCTTAAGCTACCACAGGCCGAAACCCTATAGATTTTTCATGCACATAGATGGTTTCAAGAAACTAATTGACTATATCCTCTCGAAAGACATAATAATTCTGACTCAGAAAGAAGTAGCAAGAAGATTCGACCATGGAATATAAAAATCTGCCAATCCCGGTTCTCATTGACAAATGCACCGCCAAAGACCCGCTGGCCTGGGCTGAATTTGTTAAAAGATTCTCGCCGTTAATCGCATTTGCGACAAGAAAAGCGCTATTTAAATATTCCGCCGGACACGAGGCGCCTGAAAATGAAATAAAAGATATAGGACAGAACATACTGGTTTCTCTGTGGGGCAAAAACAAATTAAGCGAGGTAAAAAATAGAGGAAGTATAGACTACTGGCTTGCGGTAACAGCGAGGAATGCCGCTATTAACCATTTGAAGGCGAGGCAAAAAGAGGTATTGATTTCCGACGGGTCTTTTTTCGAAAGGCTTCCTGCGAAAGAAATTGACCAAAAAGCAGGCGAAATTGAAAATATGGATAAAAAAATAAAAGACTTTTACCGCCTCTTAACGCCAAGGGAAAAACTTATATTCAAGCTCTATTTTAAAAAAGAATTGCACTTAAAGGATGTATCGAAAATAATGGGTATCCCGCTTGGCACTGTGTCATCCGCCATTACGCGCATGAGAAAGAAAATAAAATGCAGCAAATTCTGATTTTTGTTGTCTATATATATGGAGGATAAAAAATGCAGAAAACGAGCCTTTGCCTGCCGGAAATTGAGTTAAATGACTATTTAAGCGGCGTGCTTTCGCCGGAAAAGAAAACAGAAATTGAAAATCATTTGAAGGACTGTAGCGGGTGCCTTGAAAAACTTGTGTTTGCCTACCAGGCGGTGGGAGAGTTTAACAAAACAAAAAAAGAAGGAGTAAATTTTATGAAATCAGCGTGGAAGAAAAATGCTTGGTTGTTCGGGGCTATTATAGCCTTCGCCCTCTCGTTCTTCGTGCCTCGTTATTTTGTGCAACTTCTGGTTGCCACAATCCTTATGGGAGCTAAGTGGATATTCGAGAGTATAAACGCGCGTATCCTTATAATGATATACGACGCCTGGAAAAAAGGCGGCGAAAAAGAAGCCACGAAAATCCTCAAAACCCTGAATGACAGAATAAACCTTTAACCTTTAAGCCTGCCCCGTTTTTCCTCTATCGGAAAAACCCCTATTCCAAACCGAACCGTTCCCACGCTTACGCGGTGTGG
>JAUWBJ010000052.1 GCA_030605095.1 Candidatus Omnitrophota bacterium
TTCATCAGACATAAAAATGAATGCGGCAAAGATTAAAAAGAATAATGTATATATCTTTCCTAATATCTCTTTTTTGAATACTTCCCTATCGGAATAGATTGACAGGAAGTGTAAGAAAACGGGCGCCATAAAAATAAGGGAGCTTAAAGCCGCTCTAAACCAGTATAACGTAACGGCCCCTTGTGTTGAACCAAGCGCCTTATAAATACAAAAATTCCAGATGCAGAATAATATATTATAAACAAACCAGGTAGCATTCTGCGCTTTTGTCTTGCCTGTGACGTATATGCCGGCGCCTACAAGCAAAGTGGCGATGGCATTTACGAGCAATATTGAAAGTATTAAATTTGGCACAGGTTTTTTATTACCTCTTGTAACCTACCGGTATTATATAGATTGGCTTTTCTTTATCCGATAAATTTAAAACTTTTGAAACAGCTTTATCGTCAAACGCGCCAACAGGACAGGAAGCCAGCCCCAAAGAAATCGCCTGTAAATGGATGTTCTCGGCCGCATGCCCAACCTCTATATCAGTATATCTAATCCCGCGTTTTCCATATCGGGAAGTAACCCTTTCGTAAACAGCGCATATAACAATGTCGAGTGGCGCTTCTTCTATAAAACGTTGATTCCACGAAGCGCGGGCTAAATCCTTTTTTAAGTCCTTCGTCGACCTTCTTTGTAACTCGTGACTCTCCGGAATATACCGATAAACGCCGTTTATCGTCAAAAGATATATTTCCAAAGGGTAAAGCGCGCCCGCAGACGGAGCCGCCCTGAATCCCCTGGCATCTGTGATACCCTGCGAGGCCCATAATAGTTGGCTTATCTGGCCGGTTGTCAACTCGCGCAAAGAGTAATTTCTTACGGAACGGCGTTTTAAAATGGCTTCTTCTACTGAGAAACTGCTTTTCAATTTCGGTTTCGGAAGTTTTATTGTCTCCATATCTTGCGCTCCTATATTAAGAGAAACCAGTAACCAGAGTACAGCGACTGTAAGGAGTTTCTTAGCCATTTAACACCTCTATTGCCGTCTTTATCGTATTAAATTGAATCTCGACCGTATCTTCTTGCTTTACAGCATATCCGCCGGCCAATACTACAGCCACCGGAATCTGATAATTTTTAGCTTGAGTATAAATAAAAAAATCTCTTTTTTTAAGCCCCTCTATTGTTAAAGCGAGATTCCCTATCTGGTCATGCTCGTAAGGGTCGGCTCCCGCAACATACATGATGAACTCGGGTTTGAAGTCGGAAATTATTTTGGGTATGTGTTCCTCTAAACGCATAAGATATTCTTTATCTTTTGCCCTGTCCGAGAGGCCTATGTCCATATCGCTTTTCGGTTTGTAAAAGGGGTAATTATTCTCCTGGTGTATGGAAAAAGTAAAAACATTCTTATCGCTCTGAAATATGTGTGCGGTTCCGTTTCCCTGATGGAGGTCGCAATCGATAATAAGCGCTTTTTTTATTTTACCGTCTTCTATAACCTTCCTTATGCCTACGGCGATGTCATTTAAAACACAAAAGCCTTCGCCGTGGTCAGGGAAAGCGTGGTGAAAACCGCCGCCCAGATGTATGCCCAGCCCATCCTCTATAGCGCTCTCGCAAGCGCGGATGGTCCCGCCGCAACAAAGCATGGAACCTTCGGCTAACTCTTTTGAATAAGGAAGTTCCAATGTCAGTATTTCTTCAAAAGATAATTTTCCGTATTTTAGCTTATCGAGATATGCCCCTGTGTGAACACGTAACAAATCTTTCTCCGGGGCTATTTCCGGTTCAACAAAAGTAATCCTGTTCACGATGCTCAAATCCCCGAGAAGCCTCTTCTTTATCAGTTTATATTTTATCGTAGGAAATACATGCGCGCCGATATCGATATAGTATTTATCTGAATAGACAATCTTCGTCTTCACGCCCAGCCGCTTAATCCTTAATTCTTAATCCTCTTTATTATGTCAGCTCACCAATCATACCATTAGCAGCGTCAGATATAAGTTCCCAATCTTCTTGAGAGTGTATGGCGAATTTCTGTTTTCGTTTCCACCTCTCATCTCTTTTTTGCCAAAGATAAAAACATACCTGTTTTCTGCCGTAGCTTTCAAGAAGAACCACAGCTGACCACCAGCCAAATCTCTTGTTGATTGTTATATAATCGATAACTTTCAGTGGCGCAATAATCGGCACCTGCTCTGTCTCTCGCCTTTTCGGTCTGTCCATAACCCCCCTCCTTCTGTTTACTTTCTTAAACTCACATTATAATTAGGCCCTTCTCCTTCTAATACAAAATGGCCTTCCCTCGCAAGCCAGCCGAGACTCATAAGAATGATATCTCTCGGCCTGTCAATGTTTTTTACAATATTCTCAAGCATATCTTGTTTATTGTTCTTCTCGACGTGATGCCAAATTTCACCCGCAACTATACCTATTTCTGTAATCATAGACCACCCACCTCCTTATTATTGATGCTCCTGCACCTCGGGCATCTGGAAAAATCTTCGTTTTTTGTATCTGTATACACATAACTACAAACCGAACACTGCCATACATTTTCCCGGCCTACTTTAAAGGTGTTAAATTTAGAACCTCTCTCCAGCCATATCCACAGAGCGAATGTAACTATCACGGTAAAAAACAAATAGAGAAAGAGCGCCACTGATATATCCAGCTTTATCACTTCGCTTCTATCCTCACCTTCACAATGCCCCAGGTGGACTTGTCATTTTCGGCTAAACTTAAGGGAGAAAACCGCCATTTCCTTAGAAATCTCATTGCCTTCAAATCAATTTCCGGATATCCGCTTGAGACAATCGGCTCTATATCATGCACAACCCCATCGTTAGATATAAAGAATTTTAGTTTAACAATATATTCTTCACGGCCGCCGTAAAGGCTGCGGGGAACGGTTAGAGAAGCGGGTTTAAAAATAATTTCCCTTTTCCCGGCAGGCCCTTCTATAAAGGCCAGAGGCACTGCTTTATTGTCAGTTTCTCCGTACGCTGTTCTTATATCTTCCGCAAAATATAGAGGGATTTCTTTAGTATCTTTAATAAATTCGCGCAAGGAAAAAGTGAATCTGTCACGCATAAGGTCGGGGGTAAATTCTTTCAGAACTTTTCGCTCCGGCCCTTTCGGCTTTAAATATATATCATCCAAAGATAAGGCTGTTTTCGCATAAAGTGTTTCGGCTTGCGGTGTTACCTCTTCGACCATAAGGTCAAACGCGGTCTTTTCCAGGATAGGGCCCAAAAAATCTACTTCCTGGTAGAAATTGCTCGGCTGAATGCCCGGTGTTACGCTAATACCGATGGAAGAAATCCAAAAGAGGTGCCATATCGAGGAAAATAATATTGACAGATTAAAAGTTTTATCCCTGAACACAGTTTTACCTCTTTTGTGTCGTAGCTATATTTATTTTCTGAACTCCCTCTCTCCTGCACAAATCCCATACTTCTACAATCTTGCCGAGTGATACCTTTCTATCGGCTTTTATCAGAATAGGTTTTGACTCTCGAGCGGCAATCTTGAGGCGCGAAGAAAGTTCTTCGGTGTCAACTGGCCTCTCATTTATATATAATAAATTGCCCTCCGTAATAATAATTATTAAATTCTCTCTCTGAATAACCTCGCTTGTGAGCGCCTTAGGCAGGTTTATTTTTATGCCGGGCTGAAATATAAAGCTCGAGGTCAACATGAAGAATATGAGCAATAAAAATATTACATCTATAAGCGGCGCGATATCGAGAAGCCCTTTTTCTAAAAGCACCCTTCTTTTAAATTTCACCCCGCCCTTCCTTTTCTTTCAATTCCTACCTTTATCTTTATTTTTATCAAACCACATATATTTTTCATTATGCTATCCACTTCAATTCTTTTAGGAAGGGCGGGGTTCATACGCTCTATCCCTGCTCGGACAAGAGATTCACAAGTTCCGTAGCGCTCTTTTCCATATCTAACACGAAATTATCGACCCTGCTCACCAGATAGTTGTAAGCCACATAGACAGGAATGGCAACGGACAGGCCCGCAACGGTCGTTATAAGCGCTTCCCAGATTCCGCCTGCTAAAGCGCCGGGGTTTATAGGAACCATGCTCATTGCTTTTTCCTCTATAACCTGGAAAGATTTTAGCATTCCCACCACTGTTCCGAGAAGCCCCAATAAGGGTGAAATGTGCGCGATGGTAGCCAGAACACTCAAATTCTTTTCCAAAAGAGGCACCTCATGAACGCCTGCGTCCTCAATCGCTTCTTTTATGTCCTGGCGTGACCTGTCATATTTCATAATGCCTGATTTTAATATGCGCGCGATGGGGCCTTTCGTTATATTACACATATCCAGGGCCTGCATTACCTTATTATTTTTTACCTTATTCGATATCTCCTGCATAAATTTCTTAGTGTCAATCTTAGCGGCTCTCAAATACCACATCCTCTCCATAAAAACCGCAAATGCCATTATTGAGCACACTATAATTAAACCCATTATGGGCCCGCCTTTAACGATAAATTCCCACATCTTCTCCCCCTTCTAGCTACTACTAACTACCTCTTTAATCTAAGCCATTCAAGTCTTTCTCTTGCATGGCTTGATTCCTTAACATCTCTCTTGGCTAACCTCTCGTATACCTTTATAGCCTGCTCCCATCTCTGCATTTCCTCTAATAATGTGGCACATTTCAACTCCGCCCTTGCTGACCAAAAGGTGTTCTGAGGATGCATATAGCTTACTTTTAAATACTCTATAACGGCGGACTCCGAATCACCTTTGAGCGCGTAAGCCTTCGCTATATCATATTGAATCTGCGCGTTAAAATCGGTATCGTCGGCTGTCTGGGCTTTCTTAAAATATTCGATGGCCTTAAGAAAATCTCCTTTATCCATAAAAATGTGGCCTATCTTTCTATCGGCAGTCCTTGCAAATGACGTACCGTCATGTTTAGTCGTGACTAAATTAAATTCATTCAACGCTCCGCTTATCTTGCCCTGCTCAAAAAGAATGTCCCCCGTTCTAAACATTGCTTCCTGGGACCATTCGCTATTCGGATAGTTTTTGTAAAGTGTCCTAAATTCACGTATGGCTTGATTGGGCTTGCCTTCCTCGTAAAGAGTCCATGCCAACCAGTAAAAAGCATCATCAACAAAATCTGAGTCCGGGTATTTCGAAATAACCCGGTTAAAGTGTTTCTTGGCGACCTCCAACTCCCCTTTATTATAAAAATACTCTCCAAACCACATTTTTACCCCTGCTATAAGCTCGGGATCCTGGTATTTTTTTAAAATAGTTTCAAATTCTTTAAGGGCTTCCTTTTCCTTGTGCATTCTATAATAGCACCATCCCAGCTGGTAATGCGCTGTTTTGACGAGCTCCGGCGTATGCTTTTCTTTTATTATGTCTTTAAAAATCGGGATTGCCATGGTATATCTATTCAGGTTATAAAGCGAAATGGCCTTTTGAAACCTTGCGCTTCGTTTAAGAGGGCTTTTCGGAATGCTTTTTATAATCTTATCGAACTGGTCGATTGCTAAATCGAAATTTCCCTTTTTGAAATATAAAACTCCCAACTGATAATGCGCCTCGTCTTTAAGGTGCGTATCCGGAAAATTTATCAGTAAATATTGGAACGCAAGGATGCTCGAGTCAATTTTACCCATTAAAGAAAGTATCCTGCCTACCTCATATTGCGCGTAGTCAGCCCACGCGCCTTTAGTGTGCTCTGTCAAAATAATATCGTATGCCTCTATTGATTTATCGTAACGTTCTAATTCTTCGTTAATTTCGGCTATCCTGCAAAGCGCGCCCACAACAAGTTCCGGGTTCTTGGATTTACGGGCGACATTCCGGAATTCCTCTAAAGCTTCATCGATATAATTCTCTTCTTTTAAGACCCAGCCCAGGTTATAACGAAAATCATCGCGAAGTTCGCTTGTCGGAAATTTATCTATGGCTTCCCGATACACATTTATGGCCCTGGCAAATTCTTCCTTATTGTAATAAAGTTCTCCCAGCCAATAGAAAGCATCATCGGCCCATTGGCTATCTTCGAAATCCTCGGTAAGTTCAAGATACCGCGTCTTTGCTTCATCAAAATTATCTAATTTCCCATAGGATTGGGCTATTCCGAATAAACTTCCCGCAACCAGGTTCCCCTGACGGGATGACTTCCTGCATTCCTGGAAATAATCGAGGGCCTTGGTAAAATTTTCTAATTTAAAATATGCCATCCCCTTTTTGTATATAGCCAGATTTCTCCACCTCTCGTTTTCCGGTGTCGAGAGCGCTACGTCGAAATTCCTTACGGCATCTTTAAAGTCTCCGAGACGAAAACTTGAATCCGCTAACATATAATAAAGGTCAGCCCTTTTGTCCGTTAACGGGTGCTTTCTTAAAAAGCTGTGTATCCTCAGGCGCGATTTTGCAAATTTCTCCCTTTCATACAGTATTTCACATATTTTATATTCCGCTTTTACGGCTATCCTGTCTAAAGGAAACTTCGATAAAACGCCTTCAAATCGCTCCAGCGCACGGTCGTAATCTTCCAGTTCATAATAACACCATGCTATCGAGTAATACGCGAAAGGCAGGTATTGGCAATCTTTGAATTTATCTATGACGATTTGATAGTGGTCTATGGCTTTATCAAAATCACTGGATTTAAAATAAATCTCCGCTGTCCAATAAAATGCCTCGCCTGCGATATCGCTTGAGGTGGGATTATCCGTTATCAACCGGAATTCATACAATGCCTTTTTGAATTCTCCTCTATTGTAAAAACATCTGCCCAACAAAAGATATGCCTCGCCTTTCTGTATAGAGTGAGGGCGATTTTCTAAAAAGGACTGGAGTTTTTCCGCTGCAAGGTCATAAAATCCATCGTTGAATGCCCTCTTGGCAAAAAGTATCTCGTTCTCCTCCGGCTGGGCCTCTAAATGGGTATATGAAGTATATAAGGAGAGAATTACTATAATGATTAGAATAAATAGGCGTCTCATAGATAGCTTAATATATTATCACTTAAGGCAGTCCAGCGCAAGTGTTTTTATACGAAGCTTAAGCAAGAGAGTCTTTAATTTTTGTGCTTGTAAATCCTTAAAAAAGGTGATATCCTTTGAACTAAGGTAGAAAAAATAACGTAAAGAAGAAGTTCGTCTATTAATTGTTAGGTAAATAAATTATATGTTAGGAATAATAACTCGACTATTAATTGGTTTATTTCTAATGGGTATCGGGGTGGTTGGAGGAATAATGGTAAAAGATGCCTTGAGAGATTTTTGTACCTTAAAAGCTCCAAAAGTAGCTGATCTATCTCCAAAAAATACGGGAGATTATGTTACGGGAGATAAAATAATCAATTATGGAACATTTATTAAAAATGAGGTTTTAAAGACTGATAACGATAATATAGTAACGGGAAGAGAAATAAAAGATTTCTTTCTAAGATTACAATTATCTTTATCTGAAAAAAGGAAATCAATCCCTCTACAAGAATTAAGTATGCTTCCGAGTTATTTACAAATCCCCTATGATATGCACATTACAATATCTAAAACTCACGGTATTGGGTATGAATTTATTACTCCTTCTGATAATCCAAAAATTAACATCTCAACAACAGATATGCCAATAGAAGAATATTATTTTTCCAAATATACAAATAAAAAACATTTTTCAAAAGCTACCGCTATGCGCATTAATGGTAAATATATTGTATTAGCCAATCTAGGATTTATAGCCGGGAAAAAAGTAATAGCAGTTGGGCAAAGAGGTAATGTTTTACTTAAAAACATAGGGATACAATACTCTAAAGAAGATTCCATAAAAGAAGTTGAGTTCTTAAGGATTTTTGGCAATAACCAGGAAGATTTCTGGAAACAAATAGATCCCCTTGATGAAGCAACTTTTTTATTTAATGTTAAATAAAAATACCTAACAACTCACTCCAGCGGACTGTTACCACCGGCTTTTCAAGCCGTCGGCACCAGCCGCTGAGTTCAAATGTTATGATAAAAAAATGAAAAAAAATATATTTACTGTAGTTATAATTTTTTTAATCATCCCCAATTTTGCTTATGGAAGAGCAATTCCTAATATTCTTATCTCCCCAGATAATCAACATGAGTATGATATACAAATTATTCCTGAAAATTCAATGATACTTCATCCACACACAGAATCAATAAGTTTCAAGATTGATTGTCCCTATCAAATAAAGGAATTCTTTTTCAAAAATGCTATTCTAAACGTATTTCACGAATCAGATATCATATGCCGTGTCGAAATAGCTAGCTTTCGTGAAAACAATAGGGTAAGTGGTCAGGTATCAATTGCGGCGGATCAAATTAATAATTGTAAGCTTTATATCAATTATCAAGATAAAGAATATCAAATTAAACAATTTTTTATTAACCTGAGCTCATTTATAAATAAAGAGACTGGAGAAAATAATTAAATATCATAACCAAGCAATCCAGCTGACCTTCCTCGCACTTTGCGCGAGTCGGGCAGCTGATTTTTGTGTTAGGAGGAAAAAATGAAAATAATTGACAAAATTTTTCTCTTATTGAATTGCATTTATCTAATAATAAGTGGAATCATTATAAAGAATATCTTTTCTACATATATTCAATTAAAAGTATCGATCCCAATAGGGTCAATAATATGTTTGTCGACGCTTGGAATAGTAGCCATTTTTACAATCATCAAAGAAAAAATATCCAACAAAAAAACAGTTATGATTTTAAATATTTCAATTTTTGCATTTCTTGTTATTATAGGTACATATTTACTTGTGATAGGCTGTTTTTTACCAGCACAACATATAGCACAGGCAGTTCAGTAAGAATAAATTAAAATGAACTCCTAACAACTTCATGCAGCGGACCTGATTCCGCGCCTAATGGCGCTCCATCAGACCGCTGATGCCAATGTTAGCTATAATAAAACAATGATAAATTCAATTTATAATTTTTTTCTTGGAGCTGATAAAATTGGTCTATGGTCTGCAATAAGTGCTTTATCAACGCTTGGAGGGCTTATTTTAGCGATAAATTATATCAAAACAAAATCGTACACTAGGGGTTTAAACTTTTATATTGCACATTCTCGAGAAGAAGGAACAAATTTTCCCAATAAAATTATAATTAACATTCGCAACTATTCAGGAAGAACCATTGTTATCACTAATCCCTATTTT
>JAUWBJ010000033.1 GCA_030605095.1 Candidatus Omnitrophota bacterium
CCAGTTTAAAAACCGGACTATAAAACGAAAATACATCGCGCTTGTAAAGGGAATTGTGCAATTGGACAACGGAAGGATAGAGCTTCCGATTGCGAGGCGCAAAAAAGATATAACTAAAATGGGCATCTCTTTTGTCGATGAGAAAAAGAAAAACGCCATCACAAACTATAAAGTTCTTAAGAGATTTAAAGATTTTACGATGCTGGAACTTTCGCTCGAAACAGGAAGAACGCATCAAATTAGAGTGCATCTGGCTCATGTCGGGCATCCGATTATAGGCGACAGATTATATGGTTCGTCAAGAGGCATGAATCGCCAGGCGCTTCATGCGAAGATACTCGGCTTTTTCCATCCGAAAACGAAAAAGTTTATGGAATTTAATAGTGAACTACCGCGAGATATACAGGGGTTGATAAATAGAGGGAGATTGTGATACAATTAATATGTACCGTTTGCGATTTTCCGTTCAACCTGTCCCCGCAAGGGGGACAGGTTGAAATAGAAATCGCAAACGGTACACAATAACGAAAATGGACAAAATAATAAAACCAATCGAACGCCTGCATGGCCAGATTGACCTTCCGGGTGACAAATCCATATCTCACAGGGTTGTTTTTATCGGGGGCATTTCCAGGGGGAAGACGAGGGCTTCGAATTTTTTAAGGGCCGAGGACTCTTTAAGAACAATCTCGGCATTTCGTGATATGGGTATCGATATAGAGATTAAGGATAAGAATATTACGATTGCCGGAAAAGGTTTAAAGGGCTTAAGAAAACCCGGTAAAGAATTATACCTCGGCAATTCCGGAACAACAATGAGGATTCTTCCGGGGATTCTCGCCGGTCAAACCTTTGAAGCGACTCTTACAGGTGACGAATCGCTGTCAAAAAGGCCGATGGATAGAATTATAGAGCCCTTAAGAAAAATGGCCGTAGATATACATTCAAAAAATGAAAACAGCTTTCCGCCGCTTGTAATTAAAGGAGGCATGGTAAAGCCCATAGAATACGCTACAAAGGTTGCGAGCGCGCAGGTTAAATCCTGCGTTCTTTTTGCCGGGTTATATGCCAAAAACATAACGAGCGTAACAGAACCATTTACCTCAAGAGACCACACAGAGCGTATGCTGAAATTTTGTGGCGCAAAAATTTCCAAAAAACACCTTACGGTTTCCATCGAAGGCACGGCCGAACTTAATGGAAAGGAATTTTTCGTCCCCGGCGATATTTCCGGTGCCGCATTTTTTATTGCCGGCGCCTGTATCCTGGAAGGCTCTGACATAACTATAAGAGGGGTGGGACTCAATCCCACAAGAATGGGCTTTTTAGACACCATTATAAAAATGGGCGCCGATGTAACTATAGAAAAGAGAATTGATAGCCTGCCCGAGCCGTACGGAGATATCCGCGTAAGACACAGCAAACTTAAATCCATAGTTGTAGAAGAAAAAGATATGCCCCTTCTTATAGACGAGGTTCCGGTTCTGGCAGTTCTCGCCTCTCTGGCAGAAGGAATGACCGTTATAAAAGGAATCAGAGAATTGAGGGTCAAAGAAACAGACAGGATTTTCTCAATGACGGAGAACCTGAAGACGATGGGCGTTGATATTAGAGCCGAAAATGAGGGCCTTATTATTAACGGAAGAAAAAAAAGATTTGCGAAAGCGGCATTGAATAGTTTTAAAGACCATAGGGTAGCTATGAGCGCGGCAATCGCTGCTCTTTACGCCGTCGGCGATTGCCAGATAAAAGATATAGAATGTATAAATACGTCTTTTCCGGAGTTTTTTGATATACTCGGTTACTTGGAGAAGTGATAAAAAATAGTTTGACAAAACAAGTTCTCTTTGTTAATATTATAAAATAATATCGTAAGGGAGATATGAATTTTAATAAGATTAGCGAACTCATTTCTAAAGGCTTCAATAGTTTATTGGGCCTTTTTTCTAATGATATGGGTATCGATCTCGGTACCGCCACCACCCTCGTATACATAAAGAACCAGGGGATTGTTCTTTGTGAGCCTTCCGTTGTCGCGGTTCAGGCCGGCACGTCAAACGTTCTTGCGGTAGGAGAAGAAGCAAAGAGAATGCTGGGCAGAACCCCCGGTAATATCGTTGCCATAAGGCCTATGCGCAACGGCGTAATCGCTGATTTTGAAATTACGGAAGCAATGCTGAGGTATTTTATAAAGAAGGTTCACAATTCGAGGCGCCTTGTGAGGCCAAGAATGGTTATCGCTATTCCGTCGGGCATTACAGAAGTTGAAAAGAGAGCGGTTAAGGATTCTGCGCTTCATGCTGGGGCGCGAGAGGTTTACATGGTAGAAGAGCCGGTAGTCGCGGCGATAGGCGTGGGCCTACCCATTCAGGAACCGTCGGGAAACATGGTAATCGACATCGGCGGGGGAACGACCGAGATGGCAGTCATATCTTTAGCAGGCATAGTTTTTTCCAAGTCCATACGGGTAGCCGGCGATGAAATGGATGAGGCAATCATCAATTATTTGAAGAAGACCTATAACCTGATGATAGGAGAGCGGACAGCGGAAGATATAAAGATAAGGATAGGTTCAGCTTATCCCCTGGATGAGGAGTTAACTATGGATGTGAGAGGAAGGGACCTGGTCGCGGGCCTTCCCAAGATGATAACAATCTCCAGCGAGGAAGTCAGGGAAGCGCTGGCAGAACCTATTGCTCAAATTATCGAAACCATTAGAATGACACTGGAGCGGACCCCACCCGAACTTTCAGCCGATTTGATGGAGAAGGGAGTTATCTTAGCCGGCGGCGCGTCTCTCCTGCGAGGCCTGGATAAGCTTATCTCGGAAGAAACAGGCATACCTGTTCATATCGCTGAAGACCCTTTAACAGCAGTTGCACTGGGTACCGGCAAAGTGCTCAGTGAAATACGATATCTCAAGAGGCTTACCGTAAGCCCAAAGATAGAAAGATAGTAAAAACACGAATCCCCACGAATCAAAGACGAATTACCACGAATTCGTGGTAATTCGTGTTAATATTCATGGCAATTTGTGTTTAAAAGAATAAGAAAATTTCCCGCCAAATTATTTCTTCTTATTTTAATCATCACCGTTGTTCTACTGAATCCAAAGATTATCGCGGGTTTTAAGAATTTCACTTTCGGAATTTTAACCAAACCCGTTAAGGCCCTTTCCGGTGTAAAAATATATTTTAAGCGTATTAAAAATCTTTCCGAAGAGAATTTATTATTAAAGCAGCGCGTTGCTTCGCTTTCGATTGAGTTAGCAAGAAAGAAAGAAATCTCTTCGGAGAATAAAAGATTGCGTTTACTTCTGGATTTTAAGGAAACCCTGCATTATAAAACTATCATTTCAAAAGTTATAGCCCGGGATTCGACAGACTGGAGAAGGGCAATAATTATAAACAAAGGGACGCGAGATGGCATTAGAGAGCATGCTTCTTCCGCAACGGCCAAAGGGCTTATCGGTACCGTAGTAGACGCCGGGCCCTCTTCGAGTAAGATTATGCTTATTACAGACCCTAACTCAAGGGTAGGGGTAATAATCGAGCCTTCGAGAGAAAGCGGTGTTTTAATCGGCTCGCCCGAGGGGGAGTCGAGGGTTATATACCTCTCACTTGACGCAAAGATCGAGAGGGGTGATAAGGTTTTAACCTGCGGTTTTAGCGCGTTCTTTCCCAAGGGCCTTGCGATTGGCAGGGTCAGAGAAATAGGCCTTGAAAAAACCGGACTTTATAAATATGCAGTCGTAGACCCGTTTGAGGATATGGGCAAGATTGAAGAGGTTGTGTGTATAGACACAGATTAGCGGTATACATTACTATCTTGCTACTTTTTTTTGTTGAACTCATATTGTTTGACAAATTGCGTATTTATGGAGTGAGACCCGAAATACTTTTAATCGCTACGGTCTTTTTTGGATTTCATTTCGGGATAGCTCGCGGTATAGAAATAGGCGCCCTCTCCGGAATTTTGAAAGACGTCTTTAGCATAACCACTTTCGGAGTTAATATATTTTCATTCTTACTTATAGGATTTTTATCGGGTTACCTTAAAGATAAATTATTCAAGGAGAATTTTGTTACCCAGGCGCTTTTTTCATGCTTTTCTGTTTATATCGTATGTGGATTTGCGTCAGCCCCCGTCGGGGCAGTTTTATACAAAGGATTGTATACAGGTATCTTCGCTCCGTTTTTATTTCTTGTTCTGACGAAAATTTTCGGGCCGAAAGAAACATAATGCGAGTAAAAATATTTGCAAATGTAATTTTATTTTTTTTCCTTGTCCTCATATTCGGCCTTTCTTATACTCAAGTCTTGAAACACGCCTCATATAAGGAATTATCCGAGAATAATAGAATCAGGGTTGTATCCCTGGCCTCTCCGAGGGGGAAAATATATGATAGGTCGGGAAATCTCTTGGTAAGCAATAGAATCTCTTTTGATGTCGAAGTTATTTACCAGGAGATAAATGACGTAGAAAGGGTTATTAATTCACTCGGTGATATACTCGCCATGGATAAAGAGGTCCTATCCGAAAAGATAGGCCACTCTCGCAAAATGCCGTTTGTCCCGGTAAAAATTGTAGAAGACATAAAAAAAGAGAAAGCTATTCAGATAGAGGAAGTCAGGTTGAATTTGCCCGGCGTTATTATAACTACGAGGCCCTTACGAAATTACATATATAAAGATATGCTCTCTCATGCGATAGGCCATCTCGGAAAGATTAGCGGAGCGGAACTTCGCAGGTTCAAGACTTACGGGTATCATATGCAGGATTTTGTCGGAAAAGACGGAATTGAACGGACATTTAATGATTACCTGAGAGGCGTTGATGGCGGACTTCAGATAGAGGTTGACAATAAAGGCCGGCAACTTAAACTTCTCGCCGTGAAAGAACCGCGCCCGGGAAGAGACCTTTTCTTAAGTATCGATAAAGAACTTCAGGAATTCTGTCATTCCCTGTTAGCCGCGAGACAAGGCGCAATCGTTGCCCTGGAGCCGTCTACAGGAGCGATTTTAGCGCTTGTGAGCCGTCCTGACTTTGACCCCAACATATTTGTCAGTCCGAATAATTTTAAAAAAATTCGGAACCTTTTAGACGATTCACGTACTTTTCCTATGTTAAACCGCGCCATTAGCGGCACTTATCAAGCAGGATCGGTTTTTAAGATTGTCCTCGCCACAGCAGCTTTAGACTCAGGCCGTTTCGACGATAAAAAAACTTTTTCCTGCAACGGAAGTTTTCTTGTAGGCAAGAGACCCTTTCGCTGTTGGAGAGAAAGGGGCCACGGCACATCGGATATTACCGGTGCCATTAAAGAATCGTGCAATGTCTTTTTCTATCAATTGGGGCTTCTTCTCGGCGCAGATGAGATATCCAGGTATGCGTTTAAGCTGGGACTGGGCAGGCTAACGGGGATAGACTTGCCAGGGGAGGTGAGCGGTTTGGTTCCGACGCCGCGGTGGAAGAAAAGTAAATTCAAAACCCCTTGGTTTAAGGGGGAGACCGCAAACTACGCGATAGGCCAGGGGTATTTACTCGTTACCCCGATCCAAATTTTGCGCCTTGTCGGCGCTATTGCCAACAAAGGGAAGCTCCTTACGCCTTTTATTGTTGAGAGGATAGAAGATGTGAGATTGCGGCATCCCGAATCGCGGGATATAAGGTTAAAGGATAAGGCATTAGAGACCGTAAAAGAGGGTTTAAGAATGGCTGTAAACGCGCCTCACGGTACAGGATTATACGCAAGGTCAAAAGAGGTTATTATAGCAGGTAAGACAGGCACTGCCCAGAATCCGGAAGAGAAGCCCCATGCCTGGTTTGTGGGATTTGCGCCTTTCGAAAATCCCAGAATTTGTATAGTTATATTTATAGAACACGGAGGAAAAGGAGGACTGGAACCCGCCCGTTTTGCGAGGAAGATTATAGAAAAAGCGAAAGAGTTAGAGTTACTATGAACAAACTCGATAAAACCTTATTTTTTTCGGTTCTGGCGATACTCTTCATAGGTTTATTAATACTTTATAGCGCCTCCACGAGATATTACTCTCAAAATATTGTTTTTCGCCAGGCATGCTGGATTCTTATCGGCGTTATTCTTTTATTCATTATTTTGCGTATCGATTACCAGAGGTTTATAAGTGTCTCGTATTTACTGTATGGAATAAATATATTTTTACTTATCCTTGTATTATTTTTTGGCGAAGCCAGGGGCGGAGCTCGTCGCTGGATAAGCCTTGGCGCATTCAACCTCCAACCGTCGGAGCTTGCCAAGATAACTCTTGTTTTGGCTCTTTCTTTATACATTGGGAGAAGAAAAAGAGACGTTACTAAAATAGGTTTTTTATTCGGAGCTTTCTTTCTGGTTCTGCCTGCCTTTTTCCTTATTCTTATAGAGCCCGATCTCGGAGGCGCGCTTCTACTAATACCTATAACCCTGACAATGCTTTTCATGGCCGGCGCGAAGATAAAACATCTCGTTGCCATAGTTCTTCTTGGTTTGAGCTCCCTTCCGTTTTTCTGGCAGTTCTTAAAGGACTATCAAAAAGAGAGGCTTTTTGTTTTTATCAACCCGAATATAGATCCGCTTGGTTCGGGTTACACTGTAATTCAATCGAAAATTGCGATTGGTTCAGGCGGGCTTTTAGGGAAGGGCTGGCTTAGCGGCACACAAAATCAATTAAATTTCTTACCGGAGCGGCATACGGACTTTATTTTTTCAGTAGTAGGCGAGGAATGGGGATTTTTAGGCGCTTTAATTTTGATTTTCTTATACCTTCTTATTGTATATAGGGGTATAAAAATCATCGAAACCACCCCCGACGAATATGGCAGATTGATTGCCACGGGGTTTATAACGCTCTTTTCTCTGCAAGTTATTATAAATATAGGTATGACGATAGGGTTTTTACCAATCGTAGGCCTTACCTTGCCTCTTATAAGCTATGGAGGCTCAAGCCTTATAGTCACCCTGATATATATAGGGTTTTTACTTAATATAGGAATGCGCAGACCGTTGTTCTGAACCGTTTGCGATTTCCCGTTCAACCTGTCCCCGCAAGGGGGATAGGTTGAAATAGAAATCGCAAACGGTTCACTTCTCGCGTTATATTGACAAAATAGTATACATAGCGTATACTTAAATGAAGTCACGACTTATGGAAATCTATGATTTTCATAAGTCGTATGACTGAATTTATCCCGAGGATACAGAGTATCCGAGGGATCTCAAAAACGTAATAAGAGGTGTGAGGACATGAAAAAACAAAAGAAATTTTTAGAGAAAATATCGCTTTTACCCCAGGGGTTGCGGTACAAACTGTTGATTGCCTTTAGCCTGATGTCAATAATACCGCTTCTCGTCATAGGTTATTTACTAAATAATCTTATATTGCTGGAAGAAAAGATTTCGTTTGCCCAGATTAGTCTTATGGTCCTTTTCTCGGTTATAATAGCGTGGCTGGGGCTATTTCTTGCCAGGCGCATCATCGAACGCGTCATAGATATGGCTCTCGAAATCAGAATTATTACGGAAGGAAATTACGACAGAAAAATTTTTGTCGATACGGAAGACGAAATCGGCCAGATAGGCAAGGCGATAAACTTTTTAACCAAAAGGATCAAGGATAACATAACTGACCTGAAAGATTACCAGGGTAAATTGAAAGAAATGAATATGGATGTGCAGAAAAGAGTTACTGTCCTCTCCAACCTTTTGCAGATAAGCGAATTAATTTCCTCTTCCGCTAAGTTAGAGATTATTTTGGAGCTCATACTTAATAAGTTGGCTCAACTTCATGAAGGAGGATTTGCCGCCGTCTATTTTTTCAATGATAAGGATAAGCGATTTACCCTTCGCTCTTCATATAATGTGGAGAGCGAAGGTCTTTTAACAGCGAAGTTCGAGAAAGGCAAAGGCCTTCTGGGCAAAGCCATAGTAAAGGAAAAACACCTTATAATAGACGCGTCGTCAAAATTTTCTTCGGCAGAACAGGAATTTAAAGCAGTGTATAAATGCGAAAATTTAGTGGCTTTTCCTATATCCGCGGTATACGAAATGCCGGCGCTGGTTGTCTTCGGCAACAATATAAAGAATTTTACATTTACCAACGATGATATAGAGATAATAAAGGTTTTTGTAGAGCAGGTTTCGATCGCGATAGAAAACGAATTTCTTATAAAGAAAGCCGAAAAACTTGAAATCAAAGATAAGCTTACAGGACTCTTCAATAAAGCCTATATGGTACATCGCCTGGACGAGGAGATAAAAAGGTCTATTGTTTGCCGGAGACCTTGCTCCTTTATCCTAATAGATATCGACGATTTCAAAAAATACGAGAGTGAGAAAGGTCAGAAGCGCGCGGAAGACGCGCTTAAGAAGGTAGCCCTCCTTATTGGCGAATTCTCCCAGCCGGTCGGAAAAGCAGGGTTGCTTGATAAGGATACTTTTGCTTTAATCTTGCCGGAAGTCAACAAGAAAGAAGCGTTGGAGATTGCGGAGAAAGTCAGAAAACGAATAGAAAAGTTAGGGCTCTCTTCCGAAAAAAATGATAGGCTTACCGCGTCGGCCGGCGTAAGCGAAAATCCTCTCGACGGCGGAAGCGCAGACGAGATTTTAAAGAAAGGCGAAATTGCGCTTAAGACCGCCAAGCAAGAAGGAAAAAACAAAATTGTCGCCGCAAGGAGATAAATAACATGAACCCCGCTCTTCCTAATCTTTGTATTTTATATTTTGAAACATATAAATTTGGATATAGTGTATATGAAAAAAAGAAAATCTTAAAAAAATATATGAAAGGAAGGGCGGGGTGAAAGTAGATATAAAGAATCTCTTAAAGATTATGGTGGAGAAGAACGCATCCGATATGCACATTACGGCAAATTCGCCGATCCATTTAAGAGTTGATGAAAAATTATACCCCATAGACAAAAAAGTCTTGACTGCCGAATGGGTCAAAGAGAGTATATATGCAATGTTGGACGAGGAGCAAATAAAACAGTTTGAAAGGGATTGGGAACTGGATTATTCTTTCGAAATTCAGAACCTTGCGCGGTTCAGGGTAAATGTTTTTTACCAAAGAGGGGCAGTGGGTTGCGCCATAAGGATTATTCCTTTCGAAATAATGAGTTTTGAAGAGTGCGGCCTTCCGGTGGATGTAATAACAGGGCTTTGTAACAAGCTGCGGGGGCTGGTGCTTGTTACAGGAGCAACAGGAAGCGGCAAATCCACCACCCTTGCCTCGATGACGGACTTTATAAATAGCACCAGGTCTTGCCATATCATCACAGTTGAAGACCCCATCGAATTTGTGCATAAAAACAAAAAAGCCATTGTGGACCAGCGAGAGGTCTATCACGATACCCGCTCCTTTGGCGCTTCATTGAAGCACGTATTAAGGCAAGACCCGGATGTCATATTGATAGGCGAAATGAGAGACTTGGAAACCGTAGAGAGCGCATTAATAATTGCAGAGACCGGGCATTTAGTTTTTGCGACGCTTCACACCTCCGATGCTGTCCAGACCATAAATAGAGTAATAGATGTATTCTCCGCCTATCAACAGTCGCAGATAAGGACACAACTTTCTTTTATCCTTTTAGCCGTCGTTTCCCAACAGTTAGTCCCGAAGAAGGGCGGTAAGCCCGGTAGAGTGCTTGCGACAGAAGTCCTAATGACAACGCCCGCTGTGCGCAGCTTAATCCGCGAGGGTAAGGTTCATCAAATATATTCGGTCATTCAGACCTCACAAAATGTGGGCATGAAGACGATGAACCAATCATTAGCTGACCTCTACACAAACGGTATTATATCTCTTGAAGTGTGCCTGGAGAAGTGCACCGATCCGGGAGAAATTCAAAAATTAGTTAAATCCCGCTAGATATTATCTAACGGGACAAAGAGAAATAACCGAAATATGCTTCCTTTAAAACGCCTGGTCAAAAAACAATTAGGCGAACTTCTCATCGAGAGAGGGATTGTTACAAAGGCGCAACTTGAAAAAGCCCTTCGGTTTCAAAAGGAAAAAGGGGGGCTCCTCGGCCAGATACTCATTGTATTGGGGTTTACCAAAGAAGAAGAAATCGCCAAGGCCCTGACCGTCCAGTACGGATTTCCTTTTTTGCCTCTTGAAAATTATGAATTGAACAAAAACGTTGTCCGGCTTATACCGGAAAATGTGTCCAGGCAATATTGCCTCATCGCCCTTGACAAGATCGGAGATACGCTTACTGTGTCTATGTTTAACCCCCTAAATGTGAAAGCGACCGAAGACATCGAACTTTTATCTAAGTGCAACGTGCAGGTTTTTGTTAGCACCATGACGGACATCAATAATGCGCTCGATAAATTCTACGGCAAAGAAAAGAAGTAAATGAGCGCATGGCTTATGTCAACCACCGTGGTTGATATAAGCCATAGGCGCGAATTTACCCTTGACATCTTCGATGTCAAGGGTTCAATGCGACCGTTCAAGAAGAATAGCAAAGGAGATGAACTTATAACCCCGCAATGCGGGGTTATAAGTTCAGGTCTTATTGAATGAAGGAAAAGAGCTTATCGATAAAAGATAGAATAATAGAGACTCTTTGCAAGAGGAAACTCCTTGTAGAAAAGGACATAAAGCGTGCCCTTGAAATACAGAAGGAGAAAGGGGGTAAATTAAGCGATATATTGGTCAGCATGGGCCTTGTGTCAAGAAACGACCTTGTTTCGGCTATAAGCGAAGAACTCAGTATCCCGCCTATTGACCTTTCACGCTATAAGATTTCTCCGGATATAATAAAACGTATCCCCAAAAGGATAGTAAAGAATTATAGAGTTATGCCTGTTTCGAAAATGGGAAACTTTTTAACAATCGCAACAGCCGATCCTCTCAATGTATTGGCAATGGATGATATAGCGGCGCTTACAGGTTGCAAAATAAGCGTTGTTATCGCCAGCGATAAGGAGATAGAGGAGGCAATTTCTGAATACTATGACGTGGGGGCGCATGAGGCAATAGAAAAAATTATAGGAGAGATGAAGCCTGAAAGCGATATAGAGGTTATGGAGGAAACAGGCGAATCTATATCCTCGGCGCAACTTGTAGAGCTTGTCCAAGAGGCCCCCGTTGTTAAAATCACCAACATGTTACTCTCAGGGGGCGTAAAATCGAGAGCAAGCGATATTCTCATAGAGCCTTTAGAGAATATATTAAGGGTAAGATACAGGATCGACGGCGTACTAAAGGAAGTCGAACGTCCGCCTAAAAGGATTCACGCAGCCATCGTTTCGAGGTTAAAGGTTATCTCAAATTTAAACATTGCCGAAAGAAGGCTTCCCCAAGACGGCCGCTTTAAAGCAAGGATACAGGATAGAGAAGTCGATTTTAGAATTTCTATTATGCCTTCAAGTAGCGGGGAGAAGGTCGCGCTGAGAATACTGGATAAATCGCAGGCAATGCTGGATCTTGGCAAATTGGGATTTGAGAAAGAACCTTTAGAGGACCTAAAAAAAGCTGCGGCCAAACCGCACGGGATGATTCTTTCCTGCGGGCCGACGGGATGCGGTAAGACAACCACTCTTTATTCGGTCCTTAAACACGTGGATTCGCCCGAAAAAAATATAGTTACCGCCGAAGACCCCGTAGAATATCAACTGGAAGGCATAAACCAGCTTACGGTACGGCCGGCGATAGGTCTCACGTTTGCAAGTAGTCTCCGTTCATTCTTGAGGCAGGATCCCGACGTTATAATGGTCGGCGAGATAAGAGATTTTGAAACGGTGGATATAGCTATTAAAGCAGCTCTGACGGGGCACCTTGTTTTAAGCACATTGCATACTACAACAGCATCGGGCTCGATAGTGCGCTTAGTTAATATGGGCGTTGAACCTTTTCTTATTACATCGAGCATAATTATAATTGCGGCCCAGCGTCTTGTGCGTAGGATTTGTGAGGCGTGCAAAGAATCGTATAAGATAGACGGTGTTACTTCAAAGAAACTCGGTTTAAAGCCCGGGGATAAAAATATAGCATACAGAGGAAAAGGGTGCAAGGCATGTCAAAAGACAGGATATAAAGGAAGGGTCGGGCTTATCGAGACACTCGTGTTATCCTCCGAGATTCGAGACCTTATCCTCGGGAAGGCCCAGGAGTACAAGATAAGAGGCGAGGCGCGCAGAGAGGGCATGCATACCTTAAGAGAGAATGGGATAAGGAAGGTCTTGCGAGGAGTTACAACCGTAGAAGAGATATTGCGCGTGACGGTTGGAGAACAGGATATACCGGTATGAACCCCGCCCTTCCTAAGAAAAGAATTACACCAAAGAGTGTAAAGAAGAGCGGGTGAATGATAATAATGGAAATAAATACAGAAATAAAAAAGGAAGGAAGGGCTGGGTGAACCCCGCCCTTCCTAAATTATTATATTGATATGATAGGTTTCTATTGATATAAGGAAATTTAACAAAGTGAAGAAAAAGACAAAAATTGAAAGAAAAGGAAGAGCGGGGTGAAGAAGCTTTCGGATAAACTTTTGGATATTCTAGAGCAAAAGAAAGTTTTAGATAAAGCGCAGCTTAAAAAGATACTGAGTATCCATAAGAGAAAAGGCGGTAGTATCGGAAAGATATTAATAAGCGAAAACGTCATAACCCATAAAGATTTGATGGCCTTTTTAAGCGAGCAACTAAATATACCCCCGATAGACCTTTCCAAATATAAAATTGACCCCGCTATCGCAAAATTGGTGCCGCAGAAACTCACTTTTCAGCATAATCTCGTTCCCGTGTCAAGAATCGGAAACACCCTTACTATAGCGATGTCAGACCCTACGGATATTTTAGCTATAGACGATGTAAGGGCGATTGTTTCTCACGAAATCGAAACCATCGATATTATCATCGCATCTGATAATGACATAAAGGAGAGCCTGGCGAAGCTTTACGGGTCTCCGGCAGAAGATATCGCTAAAATAGTTAGAGATGCGGAAACCGGAGACGTGGAGGTTGTCGAAGAGGAAAAATTGGATGTAGGCGAAGTCACCGCAGAGAGTCAGAAGGCGCCTATTGTCAAGATTGTCTCGCTGATATTAAACGAGGCACTAATGGGAAGGGCAAGCGATATCCACATCGAACCGTGTGAAAAAGGCCTGAAGGTAAGATATAGAGTTGACGGTGTGTTGCATGAAGCATTGAGCTTGCCAAAAAAGAACCAGAACGCTGTTTTAGCAAGACTTAAGATTATGTCAAAGTTAGATATCACCGAGACCAGGATACCTCAGGACGGCCGCTTCAGAATAAAATTGGGCCAAAAAGAGATAGATTTTCGGGTGAGCGTTTTGCCCATAACATTTGGAAATAAAATTGTCCTCAGGGCTTTGGACAAGTCAAATCTAAGCATAGGATTGGATAAGCTGGGATTTTTGCCGCAGCCCCTGGAGGCATTTAAAAATGCATTAGAAAAGCCTTTTGGCATGGTTCTGTTGACAGGGCCTACGGGAAGCGGAAAATCTACCACGCTTTACTCCATTGTCAATAACTTAAATACGCCTGATAAAAATATTGTCACAATAGAAGACCCCGTCGAGTACCAGGTCGAAGGAATAACGCAGATTCAGGCAAATCCGGAGATAGGGTTGACCTTCGCCAATGGCCTCAAATCTCTTTTGAGACAGAGCCCCGATATTATTATGGTCGGCGAAATCAGAGATTTTGAGACCGCCGACATAGCCATCAAAGCATCTTTGACAGGACAACTTGTTTTAAGCACATTGCATACAAATAATGCGGCAGGCGCCATTACCAGGCTTGTAGATATGGGGGTCGAACCGTTTCTTGTCGCTGCCAGCCTTATTCTTACGGCCGCGCAGAGATTGGCCAGAAAAATATGCCCGCGGTGCAAAGAGAAAATCGACGTTCCGCGCTCTGTGCTGGAGAGAATAGCCGGCGCCGAGATAGGCAAGCTTATGAAAAGAGGGCCATTCTATCGCGGCAAGGGCTGTTCCCACTGTAGCTCCACAGGCTATTTCGGCAGGATGGGCGTTTTAGAAACGCTGACCATAGATGACACAATAAGGGATATGGTTATAAAAAAGGTCTCAAGCAACGAGATAGAAAAATACGCTATTTCCAAAGGCATGATGGCGCTAAGGGGCAGCGCCCTGGAAATTTTCGCCTCTGGTTTGACGACGTTAGAAGAGGTTCTAAGGATAACTACAGAGGAGTAAGAGCATGGAAAAGTTCAAATATCTTGTTAAGGACAAAGAGGGAAAAACGTTGAGAGGGATTGTTGAGGCAGCTTCGAAGGATAGCGCTATTCAGTCCCTGCGCTCAAAAGAACTGACTATAGTTACCCTCGAACAAGAGAAGCGGAAAGCGTTTTCGCTGGATATCTCTCGAGTTTTAAAAAGGAAAAAGATTAAAATTGACGAACTGGTTATATTTTCCCGGCAGTTAGCAACAATGGTTGATTCCGGTATCCCTTTAGTTACGGCGCTCGATATCTTAGCCGAACAGACAGAAAATATGTTTTTTAAAGAGGTTGTTTCTAAAATCCGCGATGACGTAGAAACGGGTTCGAGCTTGTCGGAGGCGCTGGGTAAACACAAGAATATTTTTTCAGGTCTTTTTGTTAATATGGTGAGAGCGGGCGAATCGAGCGGTATGTTAGACGAAATTCTGGATAGAGTCAGCACATATCTTGAAAAGACAAGCATCCTGCAGAAGAAGATAAAATCCGCGCTTATGTATCCTTTAGTAGTGACAGTCATGGCTCTTGCAATAACAACCTTTTTAATGATTAAGGTGGTCCCAGTGTTCAGTGAAATATATGCGGGTTTTGGCGCTCAATTGCCAATGCCCACCCAGGTTATGCTTAACATAAGCGCTTTTATGAGGAAATATTTTTATGTAGCCATTGGCATTTTTGTTATGTTCTATGTTTTTATTAACAGGTATGTTAAGACAGAGAAAGGAAAAATCAAGCTCGATACCCTAAAACTGAAACTGCCCGTATTTGGCGTATTGATAAGGAAGGTAGCTGTGGGAAAGTTTACAAGGACACTTTCCACCCTTGTAAGAAGCGGTGTTCCCATTTTGAGTTCACTTGAGATTGTCAGTAAAACAGCTGATAATCGCGTCGTAGAGATAGCGGTAGATAAGGTCAGGGAAAATGTGAAAGAAGGCGAGCCTATCGCAGACCCCCTGTCAAGAAGCGGCGTATTTCCGCCTATGGTGGTGCGCATGATTTCGGTCGGCGAGCAGACGGGAGAGCTCGAAAAGATGTTGGGAAAAATAGCGGATTTTTACGATGAGCAGGTTGACACAGCCGTAAGCGGATTAACAAGCCTTATTGAGCCGCTTATCATAGCATTTCTGGGTATTGTTATAGGCAGTATCGTTATAGCTATGTTTCTTCCGATATTACAGATTTCAGAGGTAATGGGTATGTGATAGAACGAACGGTAGCAGGCAGGGGGCTCGGGGGGTTGGGCCCGCCCCCCCGGGGGG
>JAUWBJ010000074.1 GCA_030605095.1 Candidatus Omnitrophota bacterium
TGGAAAGAATAATCTGAGGGCCGCGGTTTGTCTTTGTAACCTCCAGGAGATACGCGCGGATTCTATCACCCTGTTTATATCTTTCACCGGGGCACTGCTCGGACCTTGGTAAAATAGCCTCTGTCTTACCGAGGTCCACAATAATATTTCCTCTTTCAAATCGGTGCACGCTCCCTGTGACAATTCCCCCTACCCGTTTATGATAATCGTCAAAGATAATCTCTCTTTCCGCCTCTCGTATCTTCTGTATAATCACCTGCTTTGCGGTTTGGGCGGCTATTCTTCCAAATTCGCCGGATTCAACCTTTTTCTTCCCCATCGCAACGTTTATCTGGCCTGTTTCTCTATCAATGGTAACCGTGATATCCGTTCTATGCTTGCCCAGAATTTTCCTGGCAGCGCTAAGCAGGGCGGACTCAATGGCCTCAAAAAGCACCTCTTTTGGGATGCCTTTTTCCCTTTCAATTGAATCTATAACCGTCAAAATCTCTTCATTCACCCCGCTCTTCCTTTCCTTTCAATTTCTATTTTTCTTCTTCATTTTTGGCAAAACCACCCTGCTATTCCTTAACATATTTACTTTAATTATGTTAGGAAGAGCGGGGTTCATTGTTAACCTCTATACGCTATCCGCTAATCTCGCGCTTGCCAGCTTTTCCCTGGGAATCTCCCAGGATGTACCGTTTTCCTCTATAACGACAGTGCCTTCTCCCAATCCCGCGAGCATCCCTACAAACACATTTTTGCCGTCTAAAGGCGCATATGTAGTTACCTTGATTCTTTTGCCCACGGCCCATGTAAAGTCTTCGTCTTTGTTGAGTTTTCTATCCAGTCCGGGAGAGGACACTTCTAACACATATTGTTCCTCAATTATATTCTCCCTGTCCAGAAGTTCGCTTAATTCGTTATTTAACCGGGTGCAGTCATCTATTGTTATGCCGCCTTCTTTATCCGCTAAAACCCTTAGCGCAAGCCTCCCGCCTTCACGCCTGCATGTAATATCCACGATATAATATCTATGCTCATTCGCTATGGGCTCCAATAACTTTTTTATTCTTTCTACTACTTCCATTGTGTATCAAAAATAAAGAGTGGGCTTTTCCCACTCTTCAAATAAGCTCTCCCTCCTTTTTGAGCGCTTTTTGTGTATCGCTTATATTACTATATTACCCATATCTTGTCAAGAGGTTTTTAGGAGGGGCTTTTTAATTTTTTGATAACGTCTTTCTTGTCAACGAGGTTGGATTTTTTGTCTTTTCTCGTTTTAACCTCGACCTTGCCTTTTTGGAGGTTTTTCTCACCTATAATTACCTGAATAGGAAAGCCAATCAGGTCAGCGTCCTTAAATTTGACGCCGGCGCGCTCCGGCCGGTCATCGATAATAACGTCTAAGCCGGCCTTAGTCATTTCAGTGTATAGCGTTTCGCTGAATTTTCGCAAATCTTCATTGCCTACGTTTAAAGGTAATATAGCTATCTCATAGGGGCTAATGGATTTCGGCCAGATAATGCCGTCTGTGTCATGGCTCGCCTCAATCACCGCTGCCGGGATTCTGTTTACGCCTATGCCGTAACAGCCCATTATAACAGGATGGGATTTACCGTTCTTATCCAAAAAACGCGCACTTAAGGCGTCCGAATACTTTGTTCCCAATTTGAATGTATGCCCTATCTCGATATCCTCGCTACCTTTAGACGGAATCATAAACTCGTGGGACTGGCCACCGCCCATAAAGCCGGGGTCTGCCTTAACCACCTTATATGGCAATCCGCATCTCTGGAAAATGCGGCAATAAGCATCGTACATCTTCTTATAGCTTTTCTCCAACCCCTTTTCATCCGCATCAAAACTATAGGCGTCCTTCATGATAAATTCGCAGCTTCTTATAACCCCAAACCTGGGCCGTATCTCATCCCTGAATTTTGTCTGGAGCTGGAAAAGTATTCTGGGCAAGTCCTTATACGAAGAAATATTGTTACCGACAAGCGAGGTGATAACCTCTTCGTGGGTAGGGCCGAGGCAGAGCGTCTTTCCGTGCCTGTCCTTGAATTTAATCATTACATCAGCGAGGTCTTCGTCCCTTCCTGTTTTTTCCCACAGTTCGATTGGCTGGAGAGCCGGTAGAAGAATTTCCTCGGCGCCTTCGCGCACCATCTCTTCCCTTATAATATTCTGAACCTTTGAAAGGACCCTAAAACCTAAGGGAAGATAGGAATACACCCCGGCAATTAATTTACGGATAAACCCTCCCCGAATCAAAAGCTTATGGCTTATGGTTTCGGCGTCCTGAGGGTCTTCTCTAAGCGTTGGTATTAAGGTTTGTGTCCAGCGCATCTTAGCAATTCCTTGACTGCGTTTTTCGCTTTTATTTTTTTTATGACTTTTCCTTTTTTAAATAATAAACCAGACTTTTTTCCGAAAGCTATTCCTATATCTGCATCTTTTGCTTCGCCGGGGCCGTTAACTTCGCATCCCATTACCGCTATTGTAATAGGCCGTTTAGTGAATAGTTTTTCTTGCAAACTATCTACTATTTCCGGCAAATCCACCTGACAGCGGCCGCAAGTAGGGCAGGATATTATATCCGGCCCGAAGTTTCTAAGTTGTAACGCCTGAAGAATTCTTTTTGCCGCAATTACCTCCAGGAGAGAATCGCCTGTCAGAGAAACCCTTATAGTATCTCCGATGCCGGAAAGAAGCAGCGTTCCTATACCGATACTTGACTTTATAATTCCTGTATCGCAAGGGCCTGCTGCCGTAATTCCAAGATGGAAAGGATAATTACAAAGAGCGGCTAATTTTCTATATGCGCTTACGGTTTCTCGTACATTCGAAGATTTTAGCGAGACTATTATATCACGAAAGTTCTCTTTTTCAAAAAGTTTAATGTATTTAAGAGCCGTATTTACCATCCCCAACCGGGGCGGTTCGAAAGCCGGTTTCTTTAATGAACCCGCATTCAATCCGATGCGTATAGGAATATTTCGCTTTTTCGCGGCTTTTATTATTTCTTTCAGCTCGGTTGGTTTTGAAATATTTCCGGGGTTTATCCTGATTTTATCCGCGCCTTTCTTTATGGATTCAAGGGCTAAGCGGTAATCAAAATGTATGTCAGCCACAAGAGGTATTTTAGTTTTCTTTTTTATTGTTTTTATGGCCCTGGCTGCCAGGATATCTTTAATTGCAACCCTTACAATCTCGCAGCCGGCTTTTTCCAATCTTTTTATTTCAGCAATAGTCTTTCTGGTGTCGCGCGTATCCGTCTTTGCCATAGACTGGATGCGAATCGGCTCTTTGCCGCCAATCTTTATGCCGCCTATATTAATAATTCGCGTTTTCCTACGTTTGCTCATCTTCTTATCTTTTTTCGTTTCCCGGAAACGAAAATTCAATCGTGACCTTTCGAAAGCAGAACATACCTTTAGTCTACTTCAATTTGACAACCACCCTTTTGTTAAAAACATCGGCTATGCGCTTTAGTGTGTCTAAGGAGATGTTTTCGTGGCCATTCTCGATCTTAGAAATATACTGCTGTATTACCCCTAGTTTCTTTGCCACATCTTTTTGGGTATAGCCTAATTTTATCCGTATGTTTCTTATCTGTTGCGCTAGTTTCATCCTTTCGGGCGGGATTCTCTCTTCTTGAGGGTGCCTTATTTTAACCCCTTCTTCTTTCAACTTCTCATAAACCCGTTCGTATATCGTCTGCCAGAAGGCCACCCTGTTCTTAAGCCAACGATCCTTTCTCACGTGCTTCTTTATAGTAGGCCACTTCTTACAGAAAGTCACTTTATCTACAATACCGAAAACAATCTTGGGGTCGCCCATTCGGGAAAACAATTTTTCTGCATAGAAATTAAATCTAGGGTTATCTTCATCCTTTAAGATATTTCTCGCTTCAGCTTCGCTTGCGCGGCTGTCCCATAACCAGTTTACCTTCATTTTGCATCACCCCAAATTAGTTTATCAGGTATTTTCTTCAAAATCTCGTTATCTAAATGTTCTATTACCTCGGCAGTATCGACTTTCGGCACTAAATCTAAAAGTTCGATTTTTATTTTTATCCGATTAAAACCTCTATACCAGGCAACAAAACTCTCCACTCTATCATAAGAGAAATATTCAAAGAAGAATTCAGATATAGGTTCGTGACGGCTTGATAAATAATATAAATCAAATAAATCTTTTACGCTCTGCCGGCCGGCATGAATTACCCTACCGGTTGCATCCTCACTTTTAATTTTTCCCATAGCAGCGGATATCTTCCGGTAATAGATATCTTCTATAGAATGTAATCCGTTTTTTACCTTCTTGATATTCTTCTCAAAATCCTGGACAAAATCTATTTTTAAAATATGTTCTTGCTTAAGCTCCAAAAAATATATTTTCATCGGTATCAGCTTAGGGTCATCTTGTTCTGCATCCAGTTTAAAATTAAACTCTGTTTCCTTGGAAATAAATTTCATTATCCGATCAGGAACTTCCTTTTTATACTCCTGGGTAAAAAAATCCAGGTCCTCAGAAAACCTATGATCAAAATAAAAAGATAGCGCTGTACCGCCGGTAAGATAATAGCTTTTAAACTTCTTTGTTACCATCTCCGATATTTTTCTTTGCTCGCCTTTAATATAAGAAATTCTGCGTTTCATCTTTCCGCCTCCCATAATAAAGTATACTACTTATAAATAGTATTGTCAAGTAAATTATATAAATAAATACTACTTATAAGTTGTATAAATTGCGCGCTATGAAAAATACGGGCATGTGTCCTCATCACTTCATGAACGGTAGGAATTTAGTAACATCGTTCCAGCTTACGAAAAGCGCAAGCGCTACCAGCAGATACAGTGCCACCTGGCTTATAACCTCTTGAGTTCTGGGGCTTACCGGTTTTCCCCGTAATTTCTCTATACCTAAAAACAGGATATGCCCGCCGTCCAATATAGGAAAGGGCAAGAGATTGAAAACAGCCAGCGCTATGTTTATGTGCGCCATTATGGCAAGAAGATATACGAAGCCTGATTTCGCGGCTTCCCCTATCAGGAACGCTATTCCGATAGGGCCTGTTACGGATTCTCTTACAGGAAGCCCGCCTGTTATAAGAAGCCATAGGCCCCTGTAGGTAAGGCCTGTTAACATTATAAGCCTTTCGGCGCCAAGGGATATGCTTTGAAACAAATTATGTTTTACAAATATCATTTCTTCCCTGGGAGAGATGCCTATCATCCCGATAGTCATCTCTTGACCAAATATATTTTTTGTTTTTATAATCTTAGGGGCAATTCTAAAATTTAGAATTCTTGCATCTCTTTTAATCCCGAATCGTAACGCGGAGCCGCTGGTGGATTTTTGTACAATATTTACTAAATCACTCCAGTATTCAACGCTTTTTCCGTCTATTTCAAAGATGACATCGTTTACCTTAATGCCGCTTTTTGCGGCGGGATAATCCGGAAGGAGCCTCCCTACGCGCGTGGTAAGGGAGGGCGCACCTACTACAAAAATAGCGGTAAATAATACAAAAGCGAAAATATAATTTGTGACGGGCCCCCCGACTACGATTAAAAAACGCTTGAGGGGGCTCTTCGAGAAGAATTCTTCCGGGGTACCTTTAAGTTCCGCCGGGTTGTCGCCGGCCATTTTAACATATCCGCCGAACGGAAAAAGGGATAGAACGTATTCCGTTTCTCCTTTTTTAATGCCGAATAACTTCTTTCCGAATCCTAAAGAGAATCTTTCGACTTTTACGCCTACTTTTTTCGCCACGAACATATGCCCCAATTCGTGGACAATAATCAAAATGCTAAAAACTACGAGGACAAGTAAAAAAGTTAACATAATACTCTTACCTCTTCCTTAGCCCATTTATCGACATAGAGAATCTCGTCCAATGAGGGTTGGGCAATATTTTTATGGCGCGATAAT
>JAUWBJ010000056.1 GCA_030605095.1 Candidatus Omnitrophota bacterium
AGACATACGAGAGGTCTATCTAGAAGGTAGCTTAAGACAGATTGAGGGAGTAGGTCCAAGCATTGCTCAAAGCATATCCGAATTCTTGGAAACAGGTAGATGCGAGAAACTTGAAGGAATGAAGAAGGTGGGGGGTGGAAAGGCAGAATTCCATCAAAATTTGTTACCTTGATAGAAAATGCCGGAGGATATTAAAGAAGTAAAAGGTATAGGTGATAAGACCTTTGAGAAAATAAGAAAAGAAATAATATTAGAATGAAAAATTATTACATCTTGCTTATAAGCGTCGTCTTTATATGCGGCCTGGTTTTAACTGCCTTCGGTGTTTTTGCACATTTTTCGTCTGGACGCCTTTTTGTTTTAACTGTTATTCTTTTTGCGCTCCTCGGTTTATCTATAAAAATAAAGAAAGATTTCTTATTTATCACTTTTCTTTTCCTTCTCGTATTTCTTTTGGCCGTTTTGCGTTATAATTCATTTAATAGAATAGACAGATACAATGTCAAAAACTATATTTTTTATTCGCTGGATGAAATTCTTGTCGAGGGCGAAGTTAAGAGTGACCTTTCGAGCAGCAAAAAGAAGATAGCTTTTACATTAGAAGCTAATTCGATAAAACAAGACGACCGCTGGGAGAGGGCAGATGGTTTAGTACTTGTAAACATATATGGAACGAAGAAGCCCACTTTTAAATACGGGGATATTGTAGTTTTAGAAGGTCACCTGCGGCGACCTTTTTCTTATGGCAAAAAATCCAACTTCGACTATAGAAAATATTTAGCCAATAAAAGGATTTATTCTATATTGAACGTAAAAAAGGAACAATCCTTAAGAAAAATAGGCGAGGATAAAAAGATTGCGACAAGCATCAGGCGAATTATTTATTCCCTTCGGTCACGCCTCACCTCTCATATCGAAACCTACCTTACCCCGCCTTACAGCTCGATACTTACAGCCATTTTATTGGGTAAAAGACAGAAGATTCCGCGGGCTCTGAATAGTTTATTTGCCAAGACAGGGACGCTCCATATCCTGGCAATAAGCGGATTGCACGTAGGGATTATATATTTTGCATTAAGGGTTATCTTAAAGATTTTTAGGATAGAGAGGAATTTCTCGATTATTTTATCTGTCTTATTTTTAGTATGTTTTGCGATATTGACAGGCGCAAGGCCCTCTATATTAAGGGCTACGACAATGTTTTCCATTTTGGCTTTTGGCGAAATTCTAAAGAGAAAAACCAGTATTTTTAATTTGATAGGGCTTTCGGGTTTTGCGATTCTTATGGTAAACCCAAACCAGATTTTCGATACAGGTTTTATACTTTCATATACGGCGGTCTTATCTATTATTTGCATTTCACCTGTTTTTTGCAAGATTTTTCATATCGGAAATAAATTAAATTTCAAATATTACTTATTGACTTCGGTCTCCGTTTCCCTGGCGGTGTGGCTGGGGCTTCTGCCGCTGGTAGCGTATTATTTCGGCTTGATATCACCCGTAGTTGTGGTTGCTAATCTGGTTGTAGTTCCGTTACTTTTTATGATAATGGGGTCAGGAATTTTATTTCTTTCGCTGGGGTTTTTATCGAAATTTCTGGCTGCCGTTTTCTCTCAAAGTACATGGTTTTTTCTTTTTGCGTTGGTAAATAGCATAAGATTTTTGAAGAATATTCCATTGAGTTACTTCGAGGTAAAACCACCGCATATTTATAACATAATAGCATATTATATAATATTGTTAGCGATCCTAGCAGGCCTGAAGTTCCGTAAAGCGCTCAAAAACAAACTTTTTTGTTTTTAACTTGACACTACGCAAGATAACTTGACACTACACAAGATAATTTGATACTACGCAAGATAACTTGACACTACACAAGATATATGCTACAATTACTACAAGTCGGATGCTATAGAAAAGATTAAAAAGGTGAAATATGTCTGACTCTAACTTTGAGGAAAAGAGACGGTTCCCCAGGATGGAAGGCCGTTTTCCATTAAAGTATAAAGACCTGAGGAAAGCGGATGAAGAATCCAGGGGAAGTATCTCGAAAAACCTATCAGAAGGCGGCGTGAGATTTAGAAGCGATAGATTCATCTCTTTGGCCTGTCGTCTGGTTGTCGAGCTGAACCTTCCTGCATTGCCGAAGCCCATAAAGGCTATTTCCAAAGTAGCGTGGATAAGGAAATTGCCGGCAGGCGATGACTATGAAGTAGGAAATCAGTTTCTCGAAATCACGAGAGAAGACAAAAACATTATCCAGAACTTCATAAAGACAGAGCCCGAAACACCTTCGCTTTAAAAGCCGCGCTTTCTTAAGTGTTCCCACCCAAGCCATACAATAATGTCTATTATTGACAAGAAAAAATTCCTGTGATATATTGAGTTATCTGATCATGAAAAAATCTTTTTTTATATTGTGTATCTTATTGTATTGCCTTAACTCCTATAATGAGGCGTCCGCCTTCTGGATATGGACACCAAAATCAAAGAAATTCATTAATCCGAAATATGCTCCTAAAGATACCCCCGAGGAACAATTCAAATGGGCGATGCGCTTTTTTGATGAGAAAGAATATAAACGAGCAGCCGAAGAATTTACTCGTCTGGTAGCCTATTTTAAGGATTCTGATTTGGCTCCGGAGGCCCAGTATTATGCGGGCCGGGCATATGAGGAAGCAAACAAGTCCTATCCCGCTTTTAACGCTTATCAGAAAGCAATAGAAGTTTACCCATTCACAAAGAGGATAGATGAGATTATAGAGCGGCAATATAATCTCGGAAATACGCTTTATAGAAAATACGGCGGCATACTTATGGGCAAAGAAATAATGACCGATTTAGAGAGGGCAATAGAGATATTTCGAACGGTAAGGAAAAACGCGCCTTTCGGAGAATACGGAGATCAGGCTCAATTCATGATAGGCCAGTGCTATAAAAAATCCGAACAGTATGACGGGGCTAAAGGGGCTTTTCAGGAATTAATCGATGAATACCCGCGGAGCCACTTGGCCGATAAGGCAGAATATGAAGTGGCTCAATGTACATATCTGGCCAGCTTAAAGCCGGATTATGATCAGGAGTTGACCGACGACGCCATTAAGGAATTTAAAAAAATAGCTAAAAACAAAGAAGATTCTCACGCCTCGAAGGAAGCGGAAGACGCGCTCTTTTTACTGGAGGATAAAAAGGCAGAGAGCCTCTTTAATGTGGCGAAATTTTATGAGAAGCAAAAACGTTATAAAAGCGCTCGCATATACTACGAAGAGGTATTGAAGGAGTACTCCCGGAGCTCTTTCGCTAAACTTGCCCGTGAGAGATTAAAAGATATCGCTAAATTAACGGAAGAAGAGGGATAAGATGAACCCCGCCCTTCCTAATCTTTGTATTTTATATTTTGAAACATATAAATTTAGATATAGTGCATATGAAAAAAAGAAAATCTTAAAAAAATATATGAAAGGAAGGGCGGGGTGAAGAAAAATTTATTTTTTATAACACTTATGTTTATCGTTTTATGCGGCTGTGGCTATACCACAGGCTCGCTTCTGCCATCCGGCGAATCTTCACTGCATGTCGATAATTTTGTCAATAAAATAGACATAACTACGGAAGTTTCCGAAAGGAAAGTATATTATGCCTACAGGCCTGGTATGGAGGCCGATATTACGCGAGAGGTTATTGATAAATTCATACTTGACGGAAACTTTGAATTGAAAGGAATTAAAGAAACCAGCTTTCTATTGAAGGGCCAGCTTATAGATTTCCGAAGAGAGCCTCTCCGCTACGATGCAAATGATAATGTCGTGGAATACAGGCTTAGCGTCGTCGTGGACATCGAGCTCCATGACCTTAAAGAAGGAGAAATTGTTTGGCGCGAAAAGGACTTTGCGGGCGAGAGCACTTATCGCACAACGGGCCAATTTGCCAAATCAGAAAGCGTAGCCATGAAAGCCGCCATAAGCGATCTGGCGCGCCGTATTGTAGAACGTACGGTCGAGAACTGGTAATACCAGGATGAACTACCTACTCACAGGGCCGGAAGAATATCTAAAACACCGATTTGTCGAGAAATTAAAAAAATCAATTCTAAATAACGATAAAAATCTTGCTCTCGATTTCGACGTTTTTCGAGGGGGCGAGAAAGAATTTGCCAGGATTTCGGATTCCTTCAATACCATACCTTTTGCCTCGAAGAAGAGATTGGTTGTCATAAAAGATATCGATAGGCTGCGCCTTAAGGAAAAAAAATTAATTTTAAAATATCTAAAATCCCCCCTGGGTTCGACAACCCTTGTTCTGGAAACTTCCTCAAATAACTTTGACAGCCCCTTAAAAGAAATCTCCAGATTTACAAAACCCGTAAGATGCGCGAGATTAAAAGACCGAGAGCAAGATTGGTGGATAAAAAAAGAATTTGCCGGCCGAGGCAAGAAAATTTCCCCGGCACCGGCAAGCCTTATGCGGGAACTTGTCGGAGACGATTTATTCTTGTTAAAAAATGAGATAGAGAAGATAGCGTCTTTTCTCGGGGATGAAAATGAAGTTACCGAACACCATATAGAGACGGTTTTGGGAAAAGCCGCCAAAAGAAGCGCATTTGACCTTGTGAATTTTATCCTGGAAAACCGCCCTGATAAGGCCCTGTATCTTATGGATAGTTTATTAGTAAAAGAGAAACCTCACCAGATACTGAATCTCCTTGCGTGGCAGTTCAGGAAAAATAGGAATTCGCGCGCGCTTGAAATTATTCTCGAAACTGATTTTTTCATAAAAAGTGGAAAAATCGATGCGAGGCACGCCTTGGAACGCGCTCTGGTTAAATTAGTAGGGGAGGTTTAAGCTTTCCCTGCTAATTTGTGTAATTTCTTCGAAAGACGGGAAATTTTTCGGGAAGCGGTATTTTTATGGATTACGCCTTTTGTTGCTGCTTTATTTAATTTAGAAGAAACCACCCGCAGGAATTCTCTCGCTTGACCGGATTTTTTCTCCGATAAGAGAAGGTCGAATCTTTTTATCAGCGTCTTTACTTCGGAGGAAATTCCGATATTCCTGAGGTGCCTTTTTTTCGCTTTTCTTATTTCTTTATAGGCTGATCTTTTCTGCGGCATATTACTTTTATAACACAGGAGAGGAATTTTGTCAAATAAAAGATTAATTAAATCTACGGGTTTAATCAGCTTTGCAACATGCTGTAGCAGGGTTTTCGGTTTTGCGAGAGATATACTGATAGCAAATTTTTTTGGAACTACTGTATTTGCACAAGCGTTTGTAGTCGCTTTCAGAATACCCAATCTCCTGAGGGACCTTATCGGCGAAGGGGCAGCCAACGCTGCCTTTGTGCCTGTTTTAACGGAATATCACACTACGCATTCAAAAGAAGATTTCTGGCACCTGGCAAAAAATCTTTTATACATTCTCGTTATCACTCTTTTTGTCATTTCGTTATGCGGAATTTTACTCGCCCCCGCTATAGTGCGATTGATAGCGCCCGGCTTTATTGAAGATGCCGCCAAGCTCGCGATAACCATAGAACTTACGCGCATTATATTTCCTTTTATCTTTCTCATCGGACTCGTGGCTTACGGTATGGGTGTTTTAAATTCGCTTGACCATTTTGCCGCTCCTGCGTTTGGCCCGGTTTTATTGAATATTTCAATGATATTGTTTCTTATATATGTGTGCCCTAAAATAGGGATTAAGGGCCTTGCTTTGGCGGTTTTGGTTGGAGGGGTGTTTCAAGTTGCCTTGATAGGGGCGGTGCTTTATAGAAAGGGATTGCGTTTTTCGCCGCCTACCTTGTTTTTTCATCCGGCCATCAGGAGGATATGGCGCCTTCTTGTGCCGCGCTTTTTCGGCTCGGCAGTATATCAATTAAGCGTTATCGTGGATAATATCTTTTCCACATTCGGGTGGATTGTAGGCGTGGGCGCGCCGGCCGCTCTGTGGTATTCTTATCGGCTTTTTCACCTTCCTTTGGCTATATTCGGCATCGCGCTGGCTACCGTAGCCCTTCCTAAAATGAGTAAAGAGGTAGCCAGAAGAGACATTTCCTCCCTTAAAGAGACAATCAGCTTTTCGATGAGGAGCGTTCTCTTGGTGCTGATTCCCGCCGGTATCGGCCTTGCTACCCTCGGAAGGCCTATTATAAAAATACTTTTTGAAAGGGGGGAATTTACGCCGTATTCGACTTTAATTACAAACAATGCCCTTTTCTTTTATTCTTTTGGCCTTTTTGCCTGCGGAGGCATAAAGATACTTGTAAACGCCTTCTTTTCTTTAGGGGATACGCGGACGCCGGTAAAAGTAGCCGGTGTCTCATTTTTTGTAAACCTTGTGTTGAATTTTGTATTAATGTGGCCGCTTAAAATAGGGGGATTGGCGCTGGCGACCTCGATTGCCGCAACGTCTAATTTTATAATGTTATACATATTGCTTACGAGAAAAATCGGAGATATAGGCACGCGAAGAATCCTCGATTCATTTAGCCGCATTATAATAGCGGGCGCTATTATGGGTATCTTCTCTTATGCCGCAGCCGGGGTGCTTGTAAGGCTGGATAAAGGAATTTTTGTAAATTTTGCAGGCCTTTTAGGCGTTGTATTTCTTAGCGCGGCAATTTATATTCTTTCGAGTTTGGCCCTGGGTATCGGTGAAGTAAAGGCATTCGTAAGATGGATATTGAAAAAAGACTGACCCCGCCCTTCCTAATTATTTATTATAGATATTACATATTTTCATAAATAAGGTGGTTATCAACAGAATGGAATCAGAAGAAAGAATCAAAAAAATAGGAAGGGCGGGGCTGAAAAAGATTCCAACCTCACCCGGCGTTTATCTCTTTTTTGGAAAGAATAGAAAGGTGCTCTATATAGGAAAGGCCTCAAATTTAAAGAAGAGAATAAATAGCTATTTTCAGAAGAAATATCGCCCTCCAAAGATAGAATCCTTAGTTTCCAGGATACGGGATCTGGATTATATTCCGACATCATCAACCGCCGAGGCCTTGATTTACGAAGCCAATCTTATTAAACAAAAAAGGCCAAGGTATAATGTTGAACTGAAAGACGATAAGTCGTATCCATTTTTGAAATTGACTATAACTGAGAAATTTCCGCGGCTCTTTATAACAAGGCACAGGAAAAAGGACCGCTCTTTATATTACGGCCCCTACACGAATGTCAAACTTTTGAAAAAAGCGCTTTCTGTAATAAAAGGCATTTTTCTTTTAAGGTCGTGTAAGAGGATGCCCAAAAAGCCGTGCCTTAAGGCGCATATAAAACAGTGCGTTTCTCCCTGTGATGGCAGCATAAGTGAAGGGGAATATAAAAAAATAGCTGGTGATACAAGGCTCTTTTTAGAAGCAAAGATTGAAGGCCTCCTAAAGAGGCTTTCGGATAGGATGAAGACCGCGTCCAAAAATCTGGATTATGAAAAAGCCATTGCCTTGAGAGATAAAATCGAAGCGTTAAGCGCGATGTGGAAAGGCAGGAGGCCACCCCCGCCCTTAAATAGAGAAATCAGCCGGTTAAAAGATGTTTTGGGCCTTCGGGTTTTACCGGCACGCATTGAGGCCTTTGATATATCCGACATATCCGGCAAAGAGGCAGTGGGCTCTATGGTGAGTTTTTTTAGCGGTAGGCCGCAGAAAGACGAGTATAGAAGATTTAGGATAAAGAACGTAACGGGAATTGACGATTATGCCTGCTTAAGAGAAGTTATCCGAAGGAGGTATACCCGCCTTTTGAGTGAAGAAAGTAGATTGCCGGACCTTATATTAATAGACGGAGGGAGAGGCCATCTAAATGTGGCAAGGGATGAACTGGATAAAATAGGGCCTCTAAAGGTCCCCGTTATAAGCATAGCTAAGGAGAAAGAATATATATATGTAGATGGAAAAAGAAACCCCTTGGCGTTACCGCAAAGTTCGCCGGCGGTTAAGTTAATTATGCGAATCAGGGACGAAGCACACCGCTTCGCGATTTCCTACCATAAACTCTTAAGAGGCAAGTCGCTCTTTAGCGATAGGAAACATGCCCCGCCCACCATGCGCGCATGGGCGGGGTTGACCCCGTTCCAGAGGCGGGTTTACAGAGCGATTTCCTCTATTCCGCCGGGTGAGGTTCGCTCGTATAAATGGGTCGCAGAGAGAATCGGCGCCCCCCGCGCATATCGGGCTGTGGGCCACGCGCTTAAAAAGAATCCATATGTCGGCATAATCCCCTGCCACAGGGTTATAAGAAGTAACGGCTCTTTAGGCGGATTTTCAAAAGGAAAAAGCCGGAAGAGAAACCTTCTAAAACTGGAAGGCCTTGACGTCGGATAGCATATCGGGTATAATGAGGTACTTATGATAGAAGATATAAAACTGGAATTGGAAAAGTTGGAAAAGAGGCTTAACACCTTGGGAGGCTATCTTTGACGCAAGGGGCTGCCAAAAGAAGATAGAGAAGTTAGAAAAAGATATATCAAAAGAGAATTTTTGGAAAAACAGAGAAAAAGCAAATCAGTCCCTCAGGGAATTAAAGTATTTAAAACAATCTATCGAGCCTTTTATCAAAAGCTCTTCCGCCCTCAATGAGATAAAAGAGCTACTCACCATAACCGAAGACGGAGATGCCTCTTCACTGTCTCACCTTAAGGAAGAATTAAGAAATCTAAAAAAGGAAATAGACAATTTCGAATTTAAAAACCTTTT
>JAUWBJ010000093.1 GCA_030605095.1 Candidatus Omnitrophota bacterium
TGCAGAGCGATTACTTTCGGAATGGAATCCGCCGATATGCGAATGCTTCGGAGTATGAATAAGGCCGTTTCGGAAAAGAAGATGGATTATTTTCTTTCGCTAATAAAGCACATGAGAAAGAGCCAGATGCTCGCGAACATAAACGTAATTGTCGGTTTTCCGGGAGAGGATAAAAGAAGTATAAAAAAAACAATCGATTTTCTGCTGGAGGCCAGACCCCTTACGTATTCAATGGCCAAATTTTTCCTGGAGAAGGGGACAGACGTCTGGAAAAACAGAAAGAAATTTAATTTAACCGGGAGCATGTACAGGTGGAAACATGATACGATGCGCTCAAACGAATTGGACGCAATCTTGCGGGATATATTCTTAAGTGTTTCCGGAAAGCGGGAAATATATCACTGGACAAGCGCATCCGTTGATTTAATCAGGGCTTTAAGCAGGGGAAAGATTTTCGGGGATTTTATCAAATATCTCAAATCAGTCAATCAGATTTGCGTAGAGGACTTGACAAGAAAAGATACGGCATATTCAGCCAGATATAACCGGAGCTTCCGGTATATACAAAAATACCTCTAATCTGTTCAGGGACGCCGCTTAACACCGACAACCGCTATGCCGAAATGCGGGTATCTGATAAGGCGGGTAAACAGCGGGTCTAACAATTGCAGTATTTTGAAAGGAAAAGTCAAGGCCCAAGCAAATTTTTTGTTCACTTTTCCTAGTAACCTTGCCAGATTGGTAAGCTGCTGAGAAATAAAACCGCTTATGTATTCCTCGGACTCAACGTCGAGCCCGTGTTTATTGAATAATGTTCTTATTTCTTCGTGTGTATAACCCCATCTGACGTGCCCGCCGTCTTCATATTTTGATAACTTGTCGTTAACAAGATGCCTGTAATTTTTATAAGGGGTTGTAAGAAAAATCCTGCCACTCGGCTTTAAGACTGAAGACAGGTCTTCTATGAGCTTTTCGTCATTTTGTATATGCTCAATGGTATCAAGGCAAAGAATCCGGTCAAACATGCCTATCTCCGCCTTGAGATTACTGAGGTTCCTCAAGTCAGCGGTAATGAATTTTACATTAGGTATGCGTGAAATACGGGCGCGGTATTCCACATTTTGATTATTCTTTTTATCGGAAGATATGCCTATGGATTCGCTTCCTATCGTTGCGGCATACATCGTATAAGCCCCCGCGCCACATCCGGCATCAAGCGTCCGTAACGGGCCCGGCGCAAGATGGCGTTTAAGCCACTTCCATCTGTCGAGGTGAAGAGGGTCACCGTGCAAAAGAATAGCTTTCCACCCGATAAGCCTGATAAGAAGATTAAACATTGTCGCATCTCCGATTAAAGAAACAGAAGACATTATAACAAACAAGTATGACATAAGCAACAGAGAACATTTTTTGACTTCGTCGAAGATATGTTAGTTACCGGTTCCTATTTATGTGTTGTCATTTCATAGGCTCTATGCTAAAATAATTGCCTATTGTATGATGATATCAGGATATATATATGTTTCGCGATAAAAATATAATCTGCATCTCGTCAATCGACTGGGATTTTATCTGGCAGGGGCACCAGGAGATAATGTCCGCCCTGGCCTGGAACGGTAACTGTGTGCTTTTTATCGAAAATACGGGTGTCCGCGTGCCTACGATCCATGACGCGGGCAGGCTCTGGAGCAGGTTCCGAAACTGGAAAAAAGGATTTAAAGGTATCAGGAAACTGAAAGAAAATCTATACATATACTCCCCCCTTGTATTGCCTTTTCCGTACTCGAAAATCGCTATAAAGATTAACAAGTTCCTCATGCTTTCTGTTATAAAAAGATGGATGAATATTATGGAGTTTTACGACCCCATCGTATGGAATTTTCTTCCGACGCCCATTGTTTTGGATCTGTTGAACAAGCTGAACCCGAGCATTTTTATTTATTATTGCATAGACGATTTTATCTCAAGTTCAAAAGGGGCGAAGAAAGTTAAAAAAAGCGAAGAAAAAATCGTAAGACGCGCCGATCTGATATTCACAACCTCGCATAAACTTTACGATTACTGCGTTTCGTTGAATAAGGAAACGCATCTTTTCCCGTTCGGCGTTAGCATAGAAGGCTACAACAACGCCAGGGAAAGTTTTGTAGACACGCCGGATGATATGCGTAACATCAAAAGACCGATTATCGGATATGTGGGCGGGATACATAAATGGATCGATATGGAACTTTTGAAAAAGATAGCAGTGGCGAGAAAGGATATTTCGATTGTCCTTCTCGGCCCGAAGCAGACGGATTTATCCGGCATAGACAAGCTCGATAATGTATTTATTCTCGGCAAAAAACAGCCGCGCGACTTACCGAGATTTGTGAAATTTTTTGACGCGGGGATAATACCGTACAGGATAACAAGATATACAGAACATGTATATCCCACAAAAATAAATGAGTATCTCGCGATGGGGAAACCCATTATTTCCACCAGGATACCGGAGGTTGTCGAGTTTGACAAAGAAAACGGCGGAGATTTTATATATTTTATCGAAAACGAAGAGGACATAAATCCGGTTATGGCAAAGGTGGAATCAGCAAAAGAACAAAACCGCCAGCAAAACAAGAGGATAGCCATCGCAAACGAGAATTCCTGGACACGCAAGATTGAAAGGATGTGCGATCTGATAGAGGATAAATTAAAAGTGCTGCAAGAAGCCATAAGCCAGGATTGGCTTGTGAAATTCAAGCATTTTTACGCAAGGACAAGGCGAAAAGTAATAGCGATTGCGGGTGTAGTCTTGGTTTTATATTTTGTCGTATTCTACAGTCCTTTGGTCTGGTTCGTAGCCTCCCCGCTTAAGATTTCCGAGAGACCCGAGAAAGCGAACGCAATAGTGGTATTCGGAGGAGGGGTAGGTGAAGGCGGCTCACCGGGCAAAAGTACCATAGAAAGGGCCAGATTTAGCGCGGATCTGTATAACCGCGGCTTCGCGAAATGTATAATTTATTCTTCTGGATACACATGGAAATACAATGACGCCGAGAATATGAAGCTCATCGCCAAATCCATGGGTGTTCCCGAAAAGAACATAATTTTGGATAAAAAAGGAGACATCACTTATCGGAACGTTAAGTACACAACCGAAATTTTACGCGAAAGTAATTTCAATAAGATTATTCTCGTAAGCTCGCCTTATAACATGCGAAGGGCGTCTCTTGTCTACAGACATATAGCAAAGGATAT
>JAUWBJ010000040.1 GCA_030605095.1 Candidatus Omnitrophota bacterium
ATCCCGGGTAAGGCAGAATTTGAGGCAGCGCATACACCCCTGACAATTCTTGCTTGAAAAAAGGCCGAAAAGCGGAAGTAGTATTTTTGTAAATCTATTTTTAAATTTAACTTCTACGATCTCTACCTGGGTATCCTCAAAACTATAGCCCGACCTTGTTCTATATCTTTTAAATTCCTTGCAAAGCGCCAGCGCCTGATTGAGATGCCCTCTTTTTCCGTCGCTTATAACGGTGACTTTCTTAATAGGGGTAACTTTCCACCTTTTGTGCAGCCATAGCCATTGTTCGGGATGCATGGTTATATATTTTTCCAGCAATTTATTATACCTCTCCAGATATGGCTTTATATCTTCTCCTTTCTCGATTTTAATAGGCTCTTCAAGTATCAATTTATGATAGGGGCCCTTGATTCTCGCCATAAAAGCCGGCAATACAAAAGCCCCTGTCTTTGACGCGATTTTCGCCGTCCCCGGCGCCGTAGAGGCAGGCCTTCCAAAAAAATCTACGAATATGCCGGCTTTACCTGCATTCTGGTCACCTACCATGCCTATTATCCTGCCTTGGTGAAGGGCTTTTACTATGTACTTCGTTGTAACTCCCTTTCTAACAACCTGCAAACCTTTTGATTCCCTTAGTCTATTTATAAGCTCATCCATCCTTTTCATGCTCTGTTCCCTGGCAAGGACAACTATGGGAAAACCTTTAATAGAGCTCACCATCCCGGACAATTCCCAATTTCCAAAATGCGCGGTTAAAAATATTATGCCGTCGGGATGGTCGGCGATTTTAATCATGTTCTCCGCGTTTACTATCTCGACATATTTGTCTATATACCTTTCGTTTACTTTGGTAAGCGATAAAATCTCGAAAACAACCTCTGTCAGGTTTCTGTAGACACCCTTCGTGAGGCGTTTAAGCTCCTTCGGCGATTTATCACCGCAAAAAACAGCCCTCAAGTTGGCGTATCCGATAATTCTCCTATCTGTGTTTACAAGATACGCGATGAGCCCGCATTGCCTTCCCAGCCATAGCGTAAATCTTATTGGAAGAAAATGAAAGATTAAACTGAATATTCTAACGAGAATAGCGCATATGTAGTCTATGTAAGTTATCATCTAATTTTTCTTCTCCCTGAATTATTTCAAGCTCTATTCTTAGCGCCAATATCTGACCTGTTTCCCACCCCCGGGGTGGGAAATTTCCCACCCCGGGGGTGGGAAACAGGTTCTTTAGTTTGACAGCATCTTTTTCCGTAGTAATAATGGTGTCTATGTTTTCTCTCTTACATTTTTTAAAAATGTGGTCTAAATCGCACATCCGGTATGGGTAGTGGTCCGGAAAGACAAATTCTAATCCGATACGGATTCGGCTCATCTCTACCGTGTGCTTAAAATAAGACGCGTCGCAAATCGCAGAAAGTATACATACCTTCTTACCGCTTATAAATGCTAATTCTTTTTCGCCGCCTGTCCTTATGTCAAAGAGATCCTTCGGCTTGTGAATGGCGAAGACAATCGTTTTGCCGGGCGCTATTTTTTTTATTTCATCGGCTATTGCCGGGATATTCTCTTTGGCTTTACCCAGCCCTTGCGCGCAAGGGCTGGGTTTATCAACTTTGGTCAAAACAATAATGTCGGCCCTTCTTAAGCTATCGAGCGGTTCTCTCAAAATGCCGCGAGGAAAAAGACGCCTATTCCCAAAAGGATTTGTTGAATCGAGAAGTACTATGTCTAAATCCCGCCTCAGGCGGCGATGTTGAAAACCATCATCGAGAATCAGGCTACAAGCGCCGTATTGCAGGGCTTGCTTGGCATATTTAACCCTATCCCTGCCTACAAAAACTTTTATACCATGTTTCCCTAACTTGTCTTCCAGCATCCTCCATTCATCTTCGCCATATCCCCTGATAAGAACAGCTGTCTTTTTTTTATTTTTTTGCGTTAATCGCTCGGCAAGCATTATAGTAAAAGGGGTCTTGCCTGTACCGCCTAAAGTTATATTACCGATGCTTATAACGGCTATTTGCGACTTATAACTTTTTAATAGGTTAACTTTATAAAAAAAATAATGTGCCTTTACCAAAAATCCATACGCATAGGAAAGAATTAAAAGGCAGGGTTTGACAACTTGCGATAAAAGGCCGTTGGTTCTATCATGCATCAAATCGTGTATGTACTGTTTTAAAGAAAGCGTCATATAAATCTGATTAATAAAGTGACAAAAATCATAGTTATTATCATGACAACGGTTGCTGTCTTAAGCCATATCTTGAAATCTATAGGGGCGCGCGTCTTTTCACTCATGGCTAAACCAACTACTCCCACAATAGAGCCTATCGGCGTGCCGTTTCCGCCAAACCCTACCCCAAGGGCGAGAATCCACCACAGGGAATCTATATTAAACCCGAGTTCGCCGATGTGCTTTATTATAGGTATCATCGCTGTAGTAAAGGGGACACGGTCTACTAAAGATGAGAAAAATGCCGATACCCATAGAATAGAAATTTTTGCCAGGCCATAATTTACAGTGGCTATCGCACCAATTCTTTCAGCTACAATATTTAAAAAACCTGCTTTCTCAAGCCCGCCCACCAGAATAAATAGAGACGCGAAAAAGGCAAGTATCGGCCACTCTACACCCTTCATTACTTCATCGATATCCGGCCTTACGAGAGCCAGAACTATGCCGGCGCCGAGAAGCGCTATAAAAGAATGGTGAAAACCTAATTTTTTCTGCGCCACAAAAAGCGCAAAAACAACAATAAGCGAGAGAATCACCTTTCGCAAAGTTTTCTCGTCTCGTATGGCCTCTCTCTCATCTATCTCTAATATGGGCCGGAAATCTATCGGACGCCTTTTAATATCCTTCCTGAATACTATCACTAATACAACGAGGCTCAATACCATTGCGCCTAAAGCAATAGGAAAAAGATGAACTATGAAATCATTAAAAGAAAGGTTAGCGCTGGAAGCTATCATCATATTTGGCGGGTCTCCGACCATTGTGCCGACGCCGCCTATATTGGAGAGAACTATCTCTGTTACTATTATAGGAAGCGGGCTTATTCCTAAAATATCGCATATAAGAACGGTTATAGGAATAACCAGAATTATCGTTGTAACATTGTCCAGGGCCATCGAAAGAAAAGCAGTAACGAGTCCCATCATAATCATAAGGCGCATTGGCGAGCCCCTGGAGGCCTTAGCCGCTTTTATCGCTATAAATGAAAAAAAGCCCGTTTTTTTACATACACTGACAATAATCATCATTCCCACGAGAAGCCCTATCATGTTAAAATCTATCGCACGGAATGCATCCTCCTGTGAATAAAAATCCAGGGTCACGCCCAATATAATCATAGCTAACGCGCCGACGAAACTCGCTATGGTCCTGTTGAGCTTACCGGAGACGATAAAATAGAATGTCACAAGAAATACAACTAGCGGGAGAATATAAGTTGCCATTAGTGCCCACCGTCAAAAAGTGCTTTACAGACATCCATCCTTGTAACAATACCCACGAGTTTATTGTTACTATCCACAACGGGCAGTCTCTTCACATTGTATCTATCCATCAAAACAGGCGCTTTCATTAAAGAGGCGTTTTCGCTTATGCCGATAACATTTCTAACCATTAAGTCCTCTGCTATAAAAAGTGAAAGTGTCGGCGTGGATTCGAGTTTTTCCTCCAGAACACCAAAGTCATCGATAAAGAGGAAATCGCCTATCATATCAAAGTAATCGGGAATCAGGACATTTAAAAGCTCTGTCTTGGTAATCATGCCGAGAAGTTTATTCTCGCTATCTACAACGGGTATTCCCCCTATCTGTTTTTCGCAGAAGATGCCATAAATCTCGCGTATGCCGGTTGACGGCTTAATCGTTATAATGTCTCTCGTCATTACATCTTTTATGCGCATATCAACCTTTCCAGCTCACCGATATTTCGCTCGGTAGCGCCCTTTGACCTATCTATCAATTCTTTTGCGTTCCGGCCTAAAATAGCCCTTTTATTTCCGTCTTTAAGCAACATCTCGAGGGTTCCTAAAAGTTCTTTCCTGTTTTTAACTTTTATAGCGGCTTTATTTTCCAGAAAAGACCTTGCCATATCTCTAAAGTTGAACATATAAGGCCCGAATACAATGGGTTTACCGAATACGGCGGGCTCTACTATGTTGTGGCCTCCTCTTTTGACAAGGCTTCCTCCCATAAAGACAATCGTTGCCAGCCTATAAAGCCGGCTAAGTTCTCCAAAGGCGTCTAAAACAAGAATATTTTTGAGGCCCATTCGCTCAACCATTTTTTTTATTGTTTTAGCCCGGTCTATGTGGCGGGGCGCTATAAGAAGCCTCAAATTCTGGAATTCCTCTCTGAGCTTTGAGTATACGTCTAATACGATTTCTTCTTCGCCACCGTGCGTGCTTCCTGCTATGAGAAGCTCTTCGGACTCGCCGATTCCCAGATCCGATTTAGTTCGCGCAATATCTTTCCCTGCCTTTTCAATGTCAAATTTCATATTTCCCGTTACTTTAACATTTTCCCCGGGTGCACCAAGGACTTTGATAAATTCTGCGTCCTTTTCCGAGCGCATACAGAAAAAGGAAACCCTTTTAAGTATATCCTTAAAAAAGAACTTTATCTTTTTATACCCTTTAAAGGACCTGTCTGAAATACGGCCGTTAATAAGTACGATCGGGATTTTCCTTCTCGACAACTCCAGAATAAGATTCGGCCATATTTCTGTCTCCATCACGACCAACAGAGAGGGATTGATAAAATTTGCTACGCGCCTTGCCACAAAACTGAAATCCAGAGGAAAATAGAATTTTAAAATATTCTCGTTTAATATCCTCTTCGCTAAATCAGCACCCGTTTTTGTAGTCGTGGAAAGAACGATTTTCCGTTCAGGGAGTTTTGTATGTAGTTTCTCCACAAAATCTTTTACAGCTAATACCTCGCCAACACTTACAGCGTGGATCCATATCGGCCGTAATGCGCCTATTTCTTCAAAAGGACGCGGTAGCTTCCCAAACCTCTCTCGAAAATCACTGTGTGCCTTTCCCTTTATAACAAGGTAGGGAAGATACGCTAACGAAAACACAAAGAAGAAAACGTCATAAATTGTCATCGCTTACGCCCGTGGATGCGCTTTATCATACACCGATTTCAACCGCTCCGTTGTCACATGCGTGTAAATCTGAGTGGTCGAAAGATTTTTATGGCCCAACAATTCCTGCACGCTCCTAAGGTCAGCGCCTCTGTTTAAAAGATGCGTGGCGAAAGAATGACGCAGTGTATGCGGTGAAATATGTTCCTTAACGCTCAAATCTTTTATATATCTATCAATGATGCGCCCTACACTTCTGCCTGTGAGGCGTTTTCCCGATTTATTTAAAAAAAGGGCTGTTTTATCGCCCCACCTTTTGTTATTTCTATATGCTAAATATTCGCGAATGGCATCTATCGCCTTATCGCCTACAGGGGCGAGGCGTTCAATTCTCCCTTTTCCCAATACCTTTGCCACGCCGCCTATGAAATCCATATCGCTTATACCGATACCTACAAGTTCACTCACCCTTATGCCTGTCGAGTAAAGTGTCTCGAGTATCGCTCTATCCCGCGCACCCCGGAAGGAGTTTGTATCCGGCGCCGTTATAAGCTTCAATACACTCTTTTCGTCTAAAAAAAGGGGCAATTTCCTATCTAATTTAGGAGTTGATATAACTGCAACGGGACTCGCCTTTACATATCCGTCTCTCACGAGGAACCTGAAAAATGTCCTTAAACTCGATAGTTTTCTCGCTACCGAACGCTTGGATATGGATTTTTCGCGAAGATAAGCGAGGTACTTTCTCACGGTCAGATAATCGACCGTACCCGGGTCTTCCACAGACGAGCTTTTAGAAAACCCATTCAGGTCAGCGAGGTAATTTCTGACTGTATGCGGCGAATAGTTCTTCTCAATAGTTAAATAGTTCTTAAACTTTTCTATGTAGCGCTTCATGCCTCTTTCTCGGGCAAACTCCGTACCGTATATTTGCATCTCGGATAGTTCGTGCAGCCGTAGAATATGCCTCTTTTTGAGCGCCTCTCTATAAGTTCGCCGTTACAATCCGGGCCCGGACATTTTATGCCGGTCGTAATAGACTTGGAATACCTGCATTTCGGAAAATCGGAACAGCTCAAGAATTTCCCGCGCCTGCCCCATTTAATAATCATCGGCTTACCGCAAAGTTGGCAAATCTGGTCGGTTTTTAAACCCTCCCTATTTATGCTCTTCATGTGCTTTTTTGCCTCATCCACGTTATGCATAAAAGGGCTGTAAAAGTTTTCCAAAACTGCGAGCCAGCCGATTTTTCCTTCTTCGATATTGTCGAGTTCGTCTTCTAATTTTGCCGTGAATCCGACATCCATTATCTTTGGAAAATGCTTTGTCAGGAGGCCATTGATAATCTCTCCCAGTTCGGTAGGATGAAAATAGCCTTTTATCCTTTTGACATAGTGCCTGATAATAATCGTAGAAATAATCGGCGCATAGGTAGACGGCCGGCCTATGCCTTTTTCTTCCAGGACCTTCACCAGCGTAGCGTCGGAATAAGGAGCGGGTGGTTTTGTAAAATGCTGGGATGGTGTAAGCTTTACAAGATTTAAGAGCTCTCCGACGGCCAATATCGGGATTTTCCAGGGCTCCTTTCGTCTCTCGTCTTCTTTTTGGGCAAAAGCCGCCGGATACAGGACTGTAAAGCCGTCAAAAACAATTTTTGTGCCGGATGTTTTAAAGCGGTATTTACCGGCTTCTATATCCACCGCGGTTACCGAATAAAGCGCCGGTGTCATCTGGCTCGATATAAATCTTTTCCAGATAAGTTCGTATAATTTAAACTGGTCCGGCGTTAAAAAACGTTTTACACTATTGGGCTCCTTTAAGGGGGTGGTCGGCCTGATGCACTCATGCGCTTCCTGAGCGCTTTTCTTTGATTTATATATATTCGGTTTGTTGGAGGGATAGTATCTTTCGTCGTATTCTTCCAGTATATATGCCTTTGCGGCCGCCTGGGCATCCTGGGAAACCCTGACAGAATCAGTCCTCATATATGTTATAAGGCCAACGCTCCCTTTATGTTCTAATTCTACGCCTTCGTATAAGGTTTGAGCTATCCGCATAGTCCTATTTACAGAAAAATGCAATTTATTAAAAGCATCCTGCTGTAGTTTTGAAGTTATAAACGGCGCCTGGGCATATTTCTTTTTTTTACTCTCCTTTATGTTTGAAACAATAAATTCATTCTTTTCTATGTCGCCTATTGCGTCCTTGACTTCTTTTTCATTCTCAATACGGAAATCTTTTCCGTCGATTTTGTCTAATTTTGCCGAGAACGAGCGGTGTTCATCCGTTTTCTTCCTTAAATGCGCCTCTATCTCCCAATATTCCTGCGAGACAAATTTCCGTATCCTCGCCTCTCTCTCAACGATGAGCCGCACGGCTACGGACTGCACCCTTCCCGCCGATAATCCCCTTGTAACCTTTTTCCAGAGAAGCGGGCTAAGGCTATAACCGACAATTCTATCAAGAATACGGCGGGCCTGCTGGGCATTTACAAGATTCATATCAATGGAATGCGGGTTTTTAAAAGCCTTCTTTACGGCTGAGGCCGTAATCTCATCGAAAGTAACCCTCAATACCTTTTTTCCCTTGCCAAGCTCATTTTTAAGGTGCCAGCTTATCGCTTCGCCTTCTCTATCCGGATCGGCAGCCAGATAGATTACGCTTTTCTTCCTTGTTTCCTTCTTTAATTTTGCCATATATTTTCTTCTTTCCGGGATAACGATGTATTCCGGTTCGAAATTACTTTTCACGTCAATTCCCATCTTATTCTTCGGCAAATCTATAATATGGCCCATGCAGGAAAGCACAACGTAATCGGGCCCGAGTATTTTATTAATCGTTTTGGATTTAGCCGGTGATTCTACTATAACCGCTGCCTTCGACATCCTCACACCTTTACAAAATTTTCTCCGGGCAAGCCCTTAATCAGCCTCTTCAGCTCTAACTTAAGGAGGGCCTCTGAGATCTTATACACAGGAAGATTCGCAACTCTCGAAATTTCATCGATAGATTTTGATTTATCGCTTAAAATGCCAAATATCATTTTTTCATCTGAAGAACATTTTTCCAAGCCGGGTTTGGAATCGGCGCTATCTATTTCTTTAATATCAATAACATTTTTTAATTCTTCGAGTATATCCGAGATTCCCTCTACAAGTTTTGCGCCTTCTTTTATAAGAGCGTTTGTGCCGCTACTTCTTGCAGAGCTTATGTTGCCAGGCAGGGCAAATACATCTCTACCCTGTTCCAGGGCGAAATCTGCCGTAATCAGCGCTCCGCTTTTTCTTGGTGCTTCAATTATAACCACGCCTTTTGACATACCGCTTATAATCCTGTTTCTCCTGGGAAAATTCGTCCTGAAAGGACGAGTATCCGAAGGGAACTCCGATACGACAGCTCCGTTTTTGACAATCTCGGCATATAGTTTTTTGTTTTCCGGCGGATAGATATGGTTGTGGCCGCTTCCTAAAACAGCTATTGTCCTTCCCTTTGCTTTTAGCGCCCCCTTGTGTGCGGCAGTGTCAATGCCCCTCGCCATACCGCTAATAATGGTTATTCCCCTTATGGCCAAATCGTAAGAGAGCTTTTCACACTGCTCTAAACCATAATACGAGGCCCGCCGTGTGCCGACGATTGCGATTGCGTCATTGTCAGACGGTAAAATCTCGCCGTTAACAAAAAGCTCCCGGGGCGGCCCGAATATATTTTTAAGATTATCCGGATACTCTTTACTGTCTTTCTCTATCCTTCTTACGTTCACCCGGTGGCTTCTCCTTCCTTTTTGGCAACTATAGTGGCCATAAAGGTTTCTAAAAGCACAGGATCAAATTTACTTCCGTCCTCTTTCTTCATGATATTTATCGCTTGCTCGGAAGAATACGCATCTCGATATGCCCTCTTATTCGTCAGGGCGTCATAAGAATCGGCTATGGCTAAAATCCGCGATCCGAGAGGAATGTTCTTTCCCTTCAAGCCGTCAGGATAGCCGCCTCCGCCGTATTTTTCGTGGTGATGCTTTATTATCGTTACTACTTTGTTAAAAAACCGAAACGGTTTTATAATTTCCGTGCCTATCTCGGAGTGCTTTTTGACTTCTTCATATTCGGCTCCGTTCAGGGAACCGTTTTTCAACAACACCTTCTCTTTTATGCCGAGTTTTCCTACATCGTGAAGTATGGCGGCGAGTTTGATGGTCTCTATCTCTTCCTTGGTTAGCTTCATCTGTTTTGCCAATAATACAGCGTAGTTCGATACCTTGATAGAGTGTCTCTTTGTATACGGGTCTTTTGACTCCGCAAGGTTGACCAGGGCGTGAATACATTCTATATACGCCTTGTTGGTAGGTTTTGTTGAAGAAAATCTTTTATATATTTCTTTGAGTTTTTTACCGGTAGCCCAATCGTGCATTTTTTACCCTCCTTATTATCTCATCCGCAACTTCCTCTAAAGTCATTTTCGACGTATGAATCCGGCAATCAATTCTTTCATAAAAAGGTTTTCTAAGCGTGAGCAGTTCCTTAATTTTTTTTAAGGGGTCGTCAACATTCAGTAAAGGCCTATGGGTGTATTTTTTTGTCCTCTCTAAAATCACCTCCGGAGATGCCCATAAACATACGATAATACCTTTCTTTTTTAAGCGTTCTAGGTTCTCCGGGTCTATAACAACGCCTCCGCCTGCGTCAACCACAACATTTTCCATAAGCGATACATCCTTGATAACGTCTTTTTCCGCCTTTCTAAAATATCCTTCGCCTCTTTTGGAAAATATATCCGATATAGAGGTTTTTTCTTTTTCCTCGATAAAGCTATCGGTTGATACATACTTCATTCCGAGTTTTTCGGATAGCGCCCTGGCAACTTGAGTCTTGCCTGTTCCCATAAAACCGACTAACACGATATTACGCATAATCTTACTCGTTTTGAACCGTTTGCGATTTCTATTTCAACCTGTACCCCTTTTGCGGGTACAGGTTGAACGGGAAATCGCAAACGGTTCAAAAAGTTCTTAGTTGTTTAATATACGCTTCATAGTTCCGTTTCATCTCCGCCAGGGAATCGCCGCCGAACTTCTCTCCCATAGCGCGTGCTATTTCTATGGCACCCACGCTTTCGGCAATAACTCCCGAAGACGGCACAACACATACGTCAGCTCTTTCTATCCTCGCTTTAGTTTTCCTTTTGGTCTTTATATTTACCGAACCTAAGGGTTTTAAAAGCGTAGATATCGGCTTCATAGCGGCTCGCAATACTATGTCTTCTCCGTTGGTAATGCCGCCTTCTATTCCGCCGGCATTATTCTGTTTCCTGAAAAATTTCTTAAGGCGCTTGTCGAAAAAGATTTCGTCGTGTACGGCAGAACCTCGCTCTAAAGCAACGTTGAATCCTCTTCCTATCTCTACGCCCTTAATCCCGGGGATAGACATAATAGCTCTGGCAAGGTTACCGTCAAGCCGGCTATCCCACTCGGTGTAACTACCAAGGCCGGCTGGCACACCCCTGGCAATTACTTCAAAGATTCCGCCTACGGTGTCGCCGTCTAACCTGGCTTTTTCTATCTCCTGACACATAAGATGCGCAGCATCTTTGTCAACGCACCTTACAGGCGATTTTTCCGCAAGGAGTTTCATTTTAGCAAACGGGAAAACTTTCCCTGATTTAACGGGCCCTATCATAATGACATGGCTTAAGAAATCGATGCCGAATTCTCGGAGTAGGGTCTTAACAAGAGCGCCTGTTGCTACTCTGGACGCGGTTTCGCGGGCCGATGCCCTTTCCAGGATATTCCTTATATCCGGCTCTCCAAACTTAAGAGCGCCTGCTAAGTCTGCGTGCCCCGGCCTGGGAGAGGTGATAGACGGAAGGGCTTCTATTTTGAAATCCCTGTTTTTAATAAAAAGAGTAATCGGGCTTCCTAAAGTCCTCCCCAATCTTGTGCCGGAGAGAATCTCAATCTTATCTTTTTCTATCTGCATTCTTCTTCCGCGACCGAAACCCTTCATGCGTCTTCGGAGCTCCTTATTGATAAACGCAACGTCAAGCGTGAGACCACTTGGAATTCCTTCTATAATCGAAACGAGCGCTTTTCCGTGCGACTCGCCTGCTGTGAGGTAGCGTATATGCATAATCCCTCCTTTATATCAAAAACAATTTTCTCAAAATCTTTTCCCCGTATAAAATCGCCACAAATGCCGCCAAAGAAAGATGCGGCCCATAGGGAATAATCTCTCTTCCATGTTTTATCTTCAGCACAATGCCTACGGCAGAGCCGAAAAAAGGCGCAAGGAAAAAAGTAAAAAGCACAAGCTTCCAGCCGATAAACGAGCCAATCATTGCCAGAAGTTTAACGTCTCCGCCCCCCATTGCTTCTTTCTTGAAGATAAATTCGCCGATAAAGCCTGCCAGATAAATACTCCCCCCGCCTGCGAGAACGCCGAGAAGAGAATCCAGTAAAGACGGAAGATTCCTAACTTTGCCCATTAACGGCGGATACAACCCTGCCAGCAAAATACCAACTATTATACCGGGTAGCGTAATAATATCCGGTATCTCGTGAAACCGAAGGTCGATAAAGGACGCTACGACAAGGGCACTCGAAAGACACCATAAAATAAAAAATTTAGCCGACAATCCAAAATATAAAAAAAGCAGAACGCATATAAATCCTGAAAGGGCTTCAACGATAATATATCTTGCTGAAATTCTCTTTTTACAGAATCTGCATCTTCCCCTCAAGAACAAAAAACTTAAGACAGGAATATTGTCAAACCACGGTATTTCTGCCCCGCAAGAAGGGCAGCGAGAACGCGGCGTTATAATAGACTCTTTCCTCGGCAGCCTATAAATACACACGTTCATGAAGCTGCCTGCAATCGTACCTATTATAAAAAGAAAGATAATCGTCATTTATTTATCTTTTTATGTTAACGGGCTTTAATTTTTAT
>JAUWBJ010000105.1 GCA_030605095.1 Candidatus Omnitrophota bacterium
CCCGCGACCTTACCTCCACGCCTACTTTTCTTTCTTCGAGCGGTATGGACTCGCCCTTATCCATAGGGTTATAGCATATAATGGGCTTTTTTAATATGATCGCGTCCATTATCGCGCTCGAGAAAAGCTCCGAGATAACGCAGAGAGACCCGCTGAATAAATCCGGTATGTCGGCGTTTTTAAGCATAAATACGTTGGCGAGCCTAGAAACCTCTTTTTTGAAGCGGGGGTACTCTTCACGGTCGTAAAAAGGATGAAGCTTTATCACAAGCTGTAGATTTTTATGTTTCTCGAAAACACTTAACGTTTCTCTCAGTAGGAAAAACGATATATCCGGCGTAAGATGAACGGAATTTATCGGGTAATATTTTATTCCGCTGGCGAGGTATATAACCGTTTTTTTATCCGGGTCTGCGCCTGCGTCTTTCAGGATCTTCCGGTACCTGTCTTCCCTTCCCGAATGCCCGGTATATATGCGGTCATGCGGGGGGTAGCCGGTTACCCTTGACTTCGATATATCGGTGCCTGACGATTTGTACCATTTCATGTATATATCGCTCCAGAAGGCCACTGCTTCGGCGTGCTGTTTCGCATAGACATCTCTTATGCTGGTAATGCCGTGCTGTATGACGATGCTCGGAACATTCAGCCGCTTCGCCACCACCGTAAGGGCACGCTCCCAGCTTCTCGTAGAGTCCCTCACTATTACCGCTTTTGGCTTTAGCGCGTCAAAAAAAGCGTAAAGTGCGGAAATATTAGACCTCATTAAAGGCAAATTCTTTTTGACGTAAGACCTGAACGTATTCCTCAGGACCCCGTATATGAGGTACCCTTTATACTTTAAAGACCGCTCTTCGGTAAATGCGCTCTCGAGGGCCCTGTCGGCTTTAAGAAAATACTTTTTGCCCTTTCTTCGGTTTAACAGGCTGTTGACTTTTAAAAAAGAGAAGTACGGTTTCCCGTTTCTAATAAAATCAAGGCGCAGCTTAAGCCCTTTTCCCGTAATATATGCGAGGGTTGTATATTCTTTTTCTATATTCTCTATAATCCATGGAAATCTATAATCCATTATAATAGCTCTTTTATATTTTTCCGATCTCATGAGAAAGAATCTCTCCAACGCATCCAGTAATTCTGTTATTGCTTCTGTAGTAAAGCGTTTTATGTTTCTAGAAACTTTTTTTACTAAAATCTCCCTGATATCTCTTTTTTGTATTCTCATGTATCGTGATTTAATGTTTCGGCATGTATTCAAAAATTCGGATATCTCATTTAGCCCATCCGAGTCCTGTTCGCCGATAATAATAATCTCTGAGGGGTTTATCTCATTTACAATATTCAACATTACTTGCAGATTCTTTACGATGGTACACAGAGATATGTAATTCTCGAGCTCTAAAACCTGCGCAACCTTTATGTCTTTAAACACGCTTACGCCATCATCGTCTGGGAGAAATGTGTGCCATGTCCGACTTGTCCGAACGGCATATTCTTTCATATATTCATAATCTTCGCTTTTTAAAAATTTGTCGAAATATATTACATTCATGCTATTCAGACCCGGCACTTCTTCGGCAAAACGATTCATTGAAATAATCGCTGTTTCTCCAGAGCTATCCAAGAGCCTATTGCGTTTAAGATAAGCCGGCAATAATCGAAGATTATCCATATATCCGAGTACTATCAGTTTCATATCATCTTTTGTGTTATCGGGGTTCCTTTTTTTATATCCTTTTTGGCGGTTTTTCCAAGAAGACGCTTTAAAAATTTTGGAGGCAATCCGTAAGCCGGTCTTATGGATTTTATTTTATCTTCTTTGAATACTTCTCCTTTTTTTATGTCTTGAATTGCAAATAGAGAACGCCTGAAATAGCGATTTACCTTTTCCCCTTTTCC
>JAUWBJ010000100.1 GCA_030605095.1 Candidatus Omnitrophota bacterium
CAAAGGCTGACAAGGAACATAAGGGTCACGATGAATTTAAAAAGCATCCCGCTAAAAAGATTAGACCTGGAAGAGGAAAATTAGGCCGCATGGGTGGATTTTCTCCGTCCGGGCGCAAGTATCCCGGCACAGGAAGAACAAGATAGACGCTTTACTTTTTTATCGTTCCAGTGCCATTTCGTCTTTTGTCGTCCAGAGGTAGGTGGGCCCACTTAACCCGTAACTCGAAACCCGTAACCCGTATTCTCGCATCAACTTGTTAACTTGTTAACGTATCAACTTATCAACTTGTTAACTTGTCAACTTGTTAACTTGTTAACTAATTACTCAATCGCCTTTGGGCGGGGGAGAGGGAAGGGGAGATTTAGCGCGGGAAGAAGCGTAGGTAGGCCTAGATGCCTTTCAGCCTGGCAAAACACGCTTACAGGCCAATTATGAGCCTTCTTCGGGTATCCCAGGACACCATTATCTGGCAAAATTGAGGTTTTTTTCACTATCCGCTAAATCGTAACCGATCGTTAGGAGGACCTGCCCCTGTTTATAGCCCGGGCGCTAATAAAGCCGGAATAATTCGTTTGTTACTACCATAATTTCCTTGACAAAAGCATATTTGTATGTTTTAATGCTTAATAGATACCATATGGGGGTATATAAATGGCATCAAAAAATACCATTTTAACGGAAAAACGGCTAAGGGATATAGAAGATATTATTGCCTCTAAGGGTAAGATTGTGGCTGCCAGCGACATTTATAAAGCCTTAGGTAAAAAATATTCTAGATTTGCCCTAAAGAAAAGGATATACGACTTAAAAGAAAAAGGTTGGCTCATTCCCCTGCGAAGAGGGCTTTATTTTATCTCAGACATATCTTCACGTGGCTTTGTGAATATTTCACCTGTTATTATCGCAAGCGCCTTTAATAAAAATTCTTATGTTTCTCTGGACTCAGCTCTAAACTTTTACGGCCTCTTTGAACAGATGCTGCGCACCATATCATCCGTAACTAAGGGCAGGTCCAAGAAGTATACCTTTCAGCAAAACACCTATCGGTATATGAAGATAAACAAAAAACTGTATTTTGGTTTTAAAACCGAAAACATAGAAGGCTACTATGTCAAAGTTGCTGAGCTTGAAAAAGTGGTTTTGGATTACCTTTATTTCAAAAGTGATACCTATTCCATTGACTTATTGTTAGAGAAACTACAAAAAGCAAAAGATAAGATTGATTTCAAGAAATTGTTTATTTATGCACGAAAGTTCCCTGAAACAACCAAGCGAAAATTAGGGTTTATCTTAGATTTGTTAAAAGTGGATACCGAAGATCTACACAAGGCTGTAGGAATGAAAGGATACAGTAAGCTTACATCCGGTTCGAAGAAATTCAACGCGAAATGGCGGTTATATTATGAGGATAGATTTATTAAACAGGCCTCGGCTTGAAATTTTAAATAAACGCGGCCCCAAGTATAACCTACAAGATGCTGAGAAGGATTATTTTTTAGCGATAATTTTAAATATTTTCTATGGCTCAGAACTTAAAGACACCCTTGTTTTTAAAGGCGGAACCGCCATCTACCATTGTTATTTAGATCAAATCCGCTTCTCAAGAGATTTAGATTTTACCTCTAAAGTCAAGTTAAATCTATCCGATATAGAGAATTTATTCTCAGGATTTGAAATATTCAAATTAAAGGATGCGGAAGAAAAGAAATACGGGTTGGATTTTTCTGTACAATACCGCGGCGTATTAGCTCAGCCTGATACAATTGAGGTTGATGTAAATACCAATCAAAAAGTGTTGCTTGAACCCAAAATAATGAAATATAGAAATTATTATGAAATTGAGTTTTCTTGTCCCGTTATGGATGAGAATGAAATTTTTGCAGAAAAGATACGTACGCTCAACGATAGAGCGAGGCCTAGAGATCCGTATGATTTGGTGATACTAAGGAAAAAGTTTGGGCTTAAAATAAAAGACGGTCTAACTTTGTTGGCAAAAAAGGAATTACATAAGCCTTTAGATAAAGAAAGAATTGCTGAGAATTTGCATATATCGTTAGATAGATTTGATGATGAGATGAAAGAATTATACTATCGTGAGCCGGTTACAAAAAAAGAAATTCAAAAGTTTTCAAAAGAACTTTTAAAAAATATTAAGTAAAGTCATGTCAAAAAAGTTTACATTACCCGCAACTCGCAACTCGCATCAACATATCAACTTGTCAACTTGTTAACGTATTAACTTGTCAACCTTACTCCGAACTAAATATTCGCGTTGATTCGCGTCTAGATTTATCTGCGCTCATCTGCGTTTTAGAAATCAAGACTTGTCGCTTTTATCTAGGAGTATTTGAGGTGCAAATAGATATTCAAAAAATCTTAGGAAAAGATGGTCTGATTGCTCAAAGATTATCCGGATATGAGTACCGTCCAGAGCAGATTCAGATGACCAATGCCGTAGCAGAAGCCATCAAAAATAGACGTCATCTCATCGTTGAAGCCGGCACCGGAACGGGTAAAAGCCTCGCTTATCTTGTTCCCTTTATCCTATGGGCAGTGGGAGAGAAGAAAAAGGTGGTCATCTCCACTAATACTAAAACGCTTCAGAGGCAACTCGTAAATAAAGATATTCCTTTCTTGAGAAAAAACTTAGGAATCGAATTCCACTTC
>JAUWBJ010000079.1 GCA_030605095.1 Candidatus Omnitrophota bacterium
TTTGATAAAATTCGATTGCGCCAAACATATTTCCATGGTCTGTTATGGCGCAGGCGGGCATTTTCTGTTTTGCGGCAAGATTTATAAGTTCCTGCAACCGACACGCCCCATCTAACAGGCTGTATTGTGTGTGCACGTGCAAGTGTACGAAATCTGCGTGTTTCATTATTTCCCCATACCAACCCGCTGCGCTGCCTGAAACACCTTCCCCTCCGTCTGTATGGAAGGGGCGATAATAATCTCTACGGAATGCATCTTTTTTATGTTGCGTGCGCCGAGACTGCCCATACTTGTCATAAGAGCGCCTACGAGATTTTGCGTGCCGTCATCTGTTCTGGCGGGCCCGAATAAAATCTCTGCAAGGGTTCCCGATGTGCCTACTTTAATTCTCGTGCCACGAGGTAGATTCGGGTGAGGTGTTGCCATTCCCCAGTGGTATCCCCTGCCGGGGGCCTCTTTTGCCCTCGCAAAAGCGTTGCCAAGCATCACAGCGTCCGCTCCGCAGGCAATGGCCTTGCATATATCTCCGCCTGTGGACATGCCGCCGTCTGTTATTATGGAAACATATTTTTTCTTCTTCTTGAAATATTTGTCCCTGGCCGCCGCGCAGTCTGTTGTCGCGGTTACCTGCGGCACACCTATTCCTAAAACGCCTCTCGTGGTACAGGCTGTCCCCGGGCCAATCCCTATCAAAAGGCCCTCACAGCCGGTTTCCATAAGCTCCAGCGCTACACCGTAGGTTACGCAATTTCCGATAATTACCGGCATCTTAAGCGATTTGCATAATTTTTTAAGGTCTGTGCATTTATATTGTTTTGATATATGTTTTTTTGTCGTAACCGTTGCCTGGACAACAAAGATATCGCAACCGGCTTCTTCGGCAATTTTGCCGAACCTTTCCGCTTTTTGAGGAATCGAACTTACGATTGCGGGAACATTTGCTTTTTTAATTTCCTTTATTCTTTTCGCGATTAGATTTTCTTTTATGGGTGGGGTATATACGGATTGGCTGAGCTCCGTAGCTTCTTCAGGGGTTGCGTTTGCAATTTTTTCGAGGACTTCTTCCGGGTTATCGTAGCGGGTCTGGACTCCTTCAAGATTAAGCACTGCTATTCCGCCCAGTTTTCCCATTGCAACGGCAAATTCTACATCTACGACACCATCCATAGCGGAAGCCATAATCGGAACTTTATACCTTTTTCCCGCAAGTTCAAAACTCGGGTCAACTTCACCCGGATTAATCGTAACCTTGCCCGGAACAAGCGATATCTCGTCAAGCCCGTAGCAACGTCTCGCTTTCCTGTCCACTCCGATATAAAACTGCGCCATCGTGTAACTCCTTATTTCTTAACCAGTAACAACAATTTCCGTCTTACAGCCTACCTGCCGGCAGGTAGGCTTATGACTTAAAGCTTATAGCTGGATATAATACTATTATAAAATGATTTTGTCAATAATAAAGGGGGAGAAGAAAAAGCAAACTTCCTTCCCCAGAAAATTTTTTCCTCATTTCACTCGGAACCGTCTTTTATCTCAATTTTTAGAGGGGGCGCTAATTCGCACGACACCGACAGGTGTCGGCTCATAGCGCGCCCTTTTCGCCTCAATAATTGTGGCAAAGGAAACCTCTAAAAATCTCAATAAAAGACTAAAATTTTCCAATGGGGACCCCTTTGAAGTTTGCTTTTTCTTCTTTCACAAAGGACAGGATTGCACTGAGTGCCGGAGCTTTCTAGGGTATAAATAATAAGCCTGTGGCGGTGTTTGCTGGAGGCGAATAGATTCGACGTAGAGTTTCACAAGTTGCGAATGGCTATAGAGGTATGACATCTTAATGACATACCTCACTTGTCCATTCGCAACTTGTATGAAATTCAAGGAGAAGATTTTGGCATAATTTTTTATGCTGAGCCGAAAGCAGACACCGCCGCAGGCTTATCACTAAACCTCGAAAGCAACAGCGCAATCCTATCCTTTTGTGCAACAAAGTATGAACAAAAAATTAGGGCGAGGTTTTAACTCGCCCTATTTATCGCTTATAGCTTAAAGTTTACAGCTGATTACGCCGCCCGCTTGAACAATTCTATGGCTCTGTCGAAATTCTCTTGCAAAGATTGGATTGTGGTATGTGTAGCTTCGCGCAAAGCTTGTATAATCCTTTCGGCAGCTAAAGCAATATATGTAACGCCGTTTGATTTACCCGGATCGTCTTCGCTTTTGTCTCTAAAATGATATGAATGTGTAACGGTTCTACCTTTTGCCGTCATAGCGGATTGTATATCTTGAATTCTATCTATAAATATTATTTCCTTATCTTCTTTTACAAGCCCGGCTTCATCATTAAGTTGCCTTATTCTCTCTTTTTGTTTATCTTCAGGAGCGATAACTGCAACATTGATTCCGGCTCCTGCCACTTTTGCCAATAATACACCCAATCCAAGGTCAAAGACCAATTTCTTTGAGAATATGAGGACATGATTTTCTTCAAGTCCTTTTTCTAACACAACTTTAACCGCTTGGAATCCTTCCAAGAGGTTCTCGCGATTCATTCCGACTTGATTATATTTCTCCGGAAGCGCTGCCAAAGATTCTCTTACCAGTTGAAGACTTGCTGGCCGTAACTCTACCAGTCTTTTAAGTATCGCATTCTCAATAGGCGCCTGTTTAACAAAATTATCGAACTCTTGTATAGTGCCCTTAAAACCTAATTTTTCCTTAGCTGATACAAAATTTGCATAATCGCTACCTTCACTTGTCCAAGCATTCACAGCAAGAGGCCCATTTCTTGCTAAACTCCATAGAAAAGCGATCACATTCAAGTCGTCTATATTTCGTGTTGCTTCACAGGCTGCCATCACAACCTCAGTCTTTGTAAAGATATAGGCATTGTCCTTGATAAAAGGTATATTAACCAGTGCTATGAGATCCTTTTTTGCAAGTTCAGATACTTTTTCGTTAGGCGTAGTATAAATAATCCATATTAATTCCTTTATCCTTCTGCTTATTAATTGTTTAGGCATATCTTTCCCCACAGTTATCGGCTCTACGCTACTTAAATCGTCAGGAGTAAGGCTTGCCATGTCATTTACTATACCTACATTATTAAAGAGTGTTATAAATTTATCAACTTCTGCACCGACATATGTCTCCATTGACTTTATAAATTCTGGACTCTTTCTAAGTTCACTTCTTGCTTCTAGTGACCAAGGTTTGTCAAACAAGTACCTTCCACGCTGGAGTATAAACCACAAAATTGCTGTGTTTGAATCAGCGAATCTTTTTCTATCCGCTTCTTCTGATGTAAGTTTGTCGAGTTCTCTGATAAGTTTAGTTACAGACTCAGCAGCTTTGCCGGATTTTATAAATTTCTCGTATGATGTTCCATTAACAACAAGCCTTCTTTTATTGTATTCGAAGTATTTTTTACGTATCCCTTTCTTCTTATCGTCAAAAGCCTTTTGTGTTTTTGGATATTTCAATGCCTCCCAGGTATATTTTAGGAATAGCTCGGGATCATGTTCTAGAATTGCCCTAAATTCGGCTACTATAAAATCGGTAAAAATGTGTGCATGCGCTACGCCCAGTTCGGGATAAAGACCAAGCGTTTCTTTTGTTGTTCCACTTGTTCCGTGGGCTGCTTGTCCCAGATGGAATATCCCCATTATTGCCGAGCTATTTCTTAGAAGATCTCGACGCGCTATATTCTCAGTGCCATAACCATGGATTGTGCCTATTTGTGCCTCTGATAGAGTAGGTCTTAAAGATACACCTCTTCTTTCAAGTTCTTTATACAGGTAATATAAAAAGTAGAAGGTATGACTTGCCGGTGTTGGTTTCTTACCTACTTCGGTTATAGCTATTTCAAGTCCTTTCTGTAAACCAGTTTGCTCTTGTATCTTTTCCGCTTCTTCAATCTTATCCGCTAAAAGCATAATGTTCTTCTCATAAACAGCATAAATCGCTGCCGGCTCCTGAATTGCCTCCATATCTCGCTCTTTGCCTTGTTCGTCTTTATCGTCATTCAAGCCGCTGTAATCCACAAGTGCTGAATTCCAATGTGTCAGCACACTTTCTAAATCCTCGGCTATCTTTCCGTGATCCCTTTCAATAGTTAAAGGAATAGTAATTCCCATTTTAGCCACAAGCGTATCAACAACATTTATAACATCTTGTTTATTCCAGGCAAAGTAGCCGGGTTTATCTTCAGCACCAATCTGCGGCTCGGAGAAGATAAGAGAAAGAGGAGCGCCTTTTTCCTGGGCTTCTTTTAGAAGAACATATACACTATCATCTGTTGCAGGTGTCGGTGCAAGTCCTGAGGCAGGCCTACCTATTTTATAGCGTAATGCAGCCATTCTTCTACCTATGTCTCCTATGTTCGCTTCTGGATTTTGTAAAATTATGTTTCTATACTTTGTCGGGTTAAATTTACAGATTGTTGTAAGTATTTTACCGTCATCAAATGCATCTTTTTCCTCAAAAATAGCTATCTTGTTTTCAATTTTTGACCTATCTTTATACACAAATATTACTATGTCCTCTTTACCGTCATTTGCTACAAATGAAAAAGCACCGGTTTTTTCATCGAGTAATACTACGGAATCTTTGTATATACCATGTTGTTTTAATTGTGCACCATATAATGGATGGAGTTCTTCTATTGTCTTAACATTCCAAATATTCTTTGCTATTTCCGAAGCAGCTTGTGGTGATATACCCCCTGTATAATCTCGTCCTTTAACATGGTCGAGATTAGTGACTGTAGCGGCTATTTGTTCAAGTCTTCTAACTCCGGGTTGAGCAGCATAATACCGTTCATATATTTCGTTTACTGAATACTTGTCTCCCGGATTTAATTCT
>JAUWBJ010000002.1 GCA_030605095.1 Candidatus Omnitrophota bacterium
GGGAAACCTCAAAGACCGATACTAAAAGATCCTAGCGCGATGGATGATCTTGATTTTTTACTGTGTGAATCAACATATGGCGGAAGGGCGCATGATAAGATGTCTGATAATTCGCGAAACTTATTAAACATCGTCAATGAGACATGTATTATTAAGGGCGGCAAGCTTCTGATTCCTGCATTTAGCATTGGGCGTACTCAGGAAATCGTCTATGTTCTTGACCGGTTAGAAAAAGAAGGGAAGTTACCCAAGATTCCTGTCTATGTTGACAGTCCCATGGCAACCAATGCAACAGATATTTTTAAATTGCATCCTGAATGTTTTGATGATGAGCTCTTAAATTACATGCTCACCGATCCTAATCCTTTTGGCTTTGCCGACCTTAAATATATCAGAAAGGTTGAGGATTCAAAGAAGCTAAATACCTCAAAAGAGCCTGCCATTATTATCAGTGCCTCGGGTATGATAACAGCAGGCAGAATAAGGCATCATGTGTTTAACAATATTGAAAATAAGAGTACCACAATATTGATTGTTGGCTATTGTGCGCCCGGTACTTTAGGAGCGATTTTAAGAAATGGTGCAAAAAGAGTAAGGATTTTCAGAAAGGATTTAAGGGTAAAGGCAAGGATAGAGGTATTAGATTCTTTCAGCGCCCACGCTGACCAGATGGAGATGATCGAATTTCTTTCAAATCTAAATAGAGAAAGACTCAAAACTCTGTTTTTAGTCCACGGAGAAAAAGATCAGCAAGAAATATTTAAGTCTGCCCTTGAAAACCATGGTTTCTCCAATATCAAGTTCCCGAAACTCAAAGAAGAGTTTACGCTATAGGATGTCTGCGAGTATAAAGAATTGCTATAATACGTATATTGTGCTATAGTTAAGACATGAAATCAAAAAGCAAAAAGAAAGCTAAATATAACTGGCTGATAAAAGCTTACAAAAATAAGGATTTTTTGAATAGTCCATCCGCACGCCTTATAAGAATTCTGTCTGAGATGATTGAGCCAGCTGCGCGTTTCCGTAAATACAGAGTGAGAGATACTGTTGTATTTTTTGGATCGTCTAGAATTTTTTCCCGGAGTGTTACTTCTCTTAAACTTAGAAGAATAAAAGCTAGAATAGAAAGAGTAAAATCCCCCTCTCTCAATCTCAAGCACCGGTACGAACAAGCAAAGCGAGATGTAGCAATGTCGCGTTACTACGAAGACGCTCGTCTTCTTGCGAAAAAACTCACCCACTACTTTAAAGGCTTGAGGAAAAAAGGTAAGAATTTCATGATCTGTTCCGGCGGGGGCCCCGGCATAATGGCTGCCGGAAACCAGGGCGCAAAAATGGCGGGTGGTAAATCTATAGGTTTAAATATCAGCATTCCTATGGAGCAATATCCAAATCCTTACCAGACTAAGGACCTTGCGTTTGAGTTTCATTACTTTTTTATACGTAAATTCTGGTTTTTTTATTTAGCAAAAGCTCTTGTTGTGTTCCCGGGAGGTTTCGGGACGATGGATGAGCTTTTCGAATTACTTACTCTCACGCAGACAGGTAAATATAGAAAACCTCTGCCGGTCATTCTGTTTGGCCGGGATTACTGGCAGAGAGTAATCAATCTTGATGAAATGCATAAATGGGGAACGATCTCCAAAGAGGATTTAAAGCTTATTAAAATATTCGATGACGTAGATGAAACATTTAATTATATAAAAAAACAGTTAACCAAACATTTTATAAACAAGAATCATTATAAAGAACCTTTTTAATACCCTCTAAATTCAGAAATACATTTATCCTATAGTCTCAAGATAACTAGTTCGAGTCCAGAAATTAAAAAGGAGGTGGCATATGGGAGAAGGAGAAAACAAACATGATAAGTTTAAAAGACTGGCAACGCAGAGAGTGACAAACGCAATAAAAAAGATAGAACTAATAGGGAATCTATCATCTTCGGGTTATGAACATACTCCGGAAGAGGTAGAAAAGATATTTACATCTCTTCAACAAACTCTTGATAATACCAAAAGCAGGTTCTCTAAGTCCAAAAAAGAAGAAACGGGGAAATTCGAACTGTAAGGTAGACTGTTAGAGGCAGAAAAAAATGACCGAAGGCAGATCTTATTTAAGTCACGAAGGATATGAAAAACTGAGAAAAAAGCTCGAGTTTCTAAAAACTACCAAACGCAGGGAATTATCCAAAGCAGTGGGAAAAGCGCGTGCACACGGAGATATAAGCGAGAACGCCGAATATGACGCGGCCAAAGACGCGCAAGGCTTAAACGAGAAAAAGATCGCCGAATTAGAGGCAAAGTTAGCCAACGCAGAAATCCTGGATGATACGAATATGCCCAAGGACGAAGCGCTTATCGGGGCCATAGTTAAAATGAAGGATGTAGACTCGGGAGAAGAGCTTCGGTATACCCTGGTATCGGAGCTGGAAGCGGATTATTCACAGGGCAAGATTTCCGTGGATTCACCCATAGGTAAGGGATTGTTGGGCCATAAGAAAAACGAAATAGTTGAGATTGAAGTTCCCGCAGGTATCCTGAAGTATAAAATACTAAAGATATCGAGATAAAGAAACGATTCTCACGAAAAATTTGGTTTATAGTTTTGACTTACATCGCTAATTGATGTATAATACTGAATAATAGTTCCAGAGAAACAAACTTAAAAAGGAGGTAACATGGGATATCAACAAGGTGGCGGTGGATTTGACAGAGGACCGCGAGAGATGCACAAGGCGATTTGCGCAGACTGTAAGAAAGAATGCGAAGTTCCCTTCAAACCTAGCGGAGACCGTCCGGTATATTGCAGGGAGTGCTTTTCAAAGCGCAGGAACGAAGGTCGTTAAAAGTAAGTGATTGAGGTTTTGGGACTTTTATTTAAATGCCCTCTTTTTAACAGAGGGCATTTTGCTTTTCCCGGACAATGTGTTTCCTGGAGGGTATAATCCGAATTATAGGATATCCCGCGCGGGATGGCCAAAGATAAAAGGAGGGTATATTGGCAAGAGATAATTATTCGTATCGAAAGCGTCAGAAAGAATTGGCAAAGAAAAAGAAGAAAGAAGAAAAAAGACAACGCAAACTGGATAGAAAAAACATGCAGTCAAAAGAGAGCGAAGCGCAAGTTCCGAATGAGGAAAGAGAGCAGGGTCCGAACGAGAATATCGCTCCTATCTAATACCATACTCCAAAAATGAACGTAGATGTGGTATCTTTACATATTAAAGTGTGCCGATAATACCCTCTACACCGGCACAACAACCAACGTTTCTCGACGAGTAAACGAGCACAACCGCAAGAAAGGCGGCGCTTGCACTAGAGCCCGCTTGCCTGTTAAGCTAGTCCATAAAGAACCCTACAAAACCAGATCCAAAGCCCTCAAACGCGAAGCCCAAATCAAACGCTGGTCCCGTCAGAAGAAGCTCGCCTTCATATCCAGCGACAAACCCACTCCTAAACACCTCAGCCGGTCACGCGACTAACGCTTATCTCCCTATCTCTGAATCGGTCAATATTTAGCAGGTATTCTCGAATTTTTTATCTCTCTTTATCTCTACAGCGCAAGTTCTTCTGTTTTTATACTAAAGATGGTATAATGTAGTAGAAGAAAGACACACAAAAAAGCATAGTTGACAACGCTATAGAGCAAATGGAAAAAGGAGCTGATAAATGTCAGATATAGCAGAAAAGGTTAAATCGGTTATTGCCGAACAGATGAAAATAAAACTGGAAAAAATTACGAAAAACGCAAAATTTGCCACCGACTTAGGTTTAGATTCCTTAGATATGGTTGAGTTGGTTATAGAATTAGAGGAAGGGTGGGATATTGAAATACCTGACGAAGAAGCCAAAAAATTAACAACGGTTAACGAAGCAATAAAATACATAGAAGAAAAAATGGCTTCAAAATAGATTTAAAGATGAATAATAAGTTATTACGATTTGAAAGGTTGCATTTATGACAAAGGAAGAAGGTATAAAAGTCTCCGGCAAAATTACAGAAACCTTGCCCAATGCCATGTTCCGCGTGGAACTGGAAAACGGACATAAAGTACTGGCTTATCCCTGCGGCAAAATGAGAAGGCATTTTATAAGAATTTTACCCGGCGACACAGTTACGCTTGAGCTATCCCCCTACGATTTAACTAGAGGAAGAATTCTTTTTAGGCAGAGGTAAGATACGAAAAATGAAGATGCCTTATGCTAATAAGAAATACGTCAAAGAATTGAGAAAAGGTAGATGTTATGTCTGATAAGTTAAAACCGCTTATAATAGGAGATTTAAAGATAAAAATACCTATCATTCAAGGCGGCATGGGAGTTAAGGTATCTACGGCTTCTTTGGCCAGCGCAGTCGCGAATTGCGGCGGTGCGGGAACCATAGCCAGTGTTGGGCTTGGTTACGGCACAGAGGAAAACGAAACGAATTTTGTTAAGGCCTCGAGAGAAGGGCTCCAAAAAGAAATACGTCAGGCTAAGGAATTAACTCAAGGGGTTGTAGGCGTAAACGTAATGGTGGCTCTCAGCAATTACGAGGATTTGGTGCGGACTGCGGTAAAAGAGAAGGCGGATTTTATTGTTTCAGGAGCAGGTTTGCCTTTGAGCCTACCGGCATTTACCGAGGGTACTTCAATAAAGCTTATACCGATCGTTTCATCAACGAGGGCAGCCGATATTATTATCAAAACATGGAAGAGGCGTTATAATCGTCTACCGGACGCTATTGTTGTTGAAGGCCCAATGGCAGGTGGACATTTAGGATTTAAATTCGAAGATTTGAAGCTACATAAAGGCGATAGCTTGGAGAGTTTAGTAGTGGCTGTTTTGAAGATGGTTAAAGAATACAAAAGTGAGCTAGGGGGAGATATCCCGGTTATAGCAGCGGGAGGGATATTTGATGGAAAAGACGTTGCTAAGTTCCTTGGATTGGGAGCGAAGGGTGTCCAAATGGCGACCAGATTTGCTGTTACCTTTGAATGTTCCGTCGGGGATGGATTTAAAAAATTATATATTGCGGCCAAGGAAAAAGATGTCATTATCATAAAGAGCCCCGTTGGCATGCCGGGAAGAGCGATAAAGACCAAGCTTATTGATAGAGTGCTGCATGGCGAAAGAATGCCGTTTAAGTGTAACTATAAGTGCCTTAAAACCTGTGATCCTACGACTGTTCCCTATTGCATAGCCAAAGCCTTATTTAACGCTGTAAGCGGTGACCTGGCTAACGCGGTTGTATTTGCGGGAAGTAACGTTGTAAAAGTGAAAAAGATCGTATCCGTGAAAGAGTTAATGAATGACCTTGTTAGCGAGGCCATCGAAGAGTTAAGGAATAGAGGTATAATCTCACAAAAGAAGTAGGCCATGACATGAGATTCAGCGTAGGGATAGGCAAAGAGAGGGCCTTAAAGGCAAAGATGGATTCGTTGGGAATAAAAGAAACGGATTTAGAGGAAAAATTCATACGCTCGAGTAAGCCGGGCGGACAAAATGTCAACAAGACGTCCACATGCGTTTATCTCAAATACAAACCTACAGGCATCGAGGTCAAGTGTCAAAAAGAACGTTCTCAAGCTTTGAACCGGTTTCTTGCAAGAAGAATACTCGTTAATAAAATTGAATCACTCGTACTGGGTAGAAAGTCAGAGGAACGGAGGAGAATAGAAAAGATACGCCGTCAGAAACGAAAGCGTTCCCGTAGGGCCAAAGAGAAAATGCTCAGGTATAAAAAAATGCGTTCCGAAAAGAAAAAACTGCGCAAATTTCCCACCGCAGAATGACAAAAGAAGGGATAGACATATGGGATTGCTGTCGCTCTTATTTAGAGATCCAATAGCATTTCTTTTATTAGTTCCACTGCTTCTTTATTCGGTTATCGCTCACGAAATGGCGCATGGTTGGGTTGCTTCACTGTTTGGCGATAATACGGCGAAATACTCCGGTAGATTATCACTCAACCCGAAATCTCATCTTGACCCAATGGGGACGCTTGCGCTTTTTCTTATAGGGTTTGGATGGGCAAAGCCGGTGCCTGTTAACTATAGAAACTTGAGCAATTCCCGTCGAGCCTTTATTGCTGTCTCGCTGGCGGGGTGCGCAATAAATATACTTATCGCAATGATCGCATTATTTTTACTGCATTTTCACACCTTTCGCACAAACCATCTCTTTGCATCGGCACTTCTCATTACAGCAAGGATAAATATTATACTGGGATCTTTCAACCTGATCCCTATACCTCCCCTGGATGGATCCCGAGTTCTTATGGAATTTCTGCCCAATAATGCCAAGTATAAACTTGCCGGACTAGAACGATATGGTTTTTTCATAATTATTATCTTGCTGTGGACGGGAATTTTGAGCCCGATAATTACATTTGTTCAAAGCTTGATCATTGGGTTAATCGGGATACTATTGAGTTTCCTCGGGTAATCAAAAATAGAGCCGTAGCCGAGTCTCAAAATAAATCTTGAGGCTCGTTGCTTTTAGGATTACAATATTGGTGAAAAATGGAGAAGTTTGATGCGATTATAATCGGGGCGGGGCCGGCCGGCATGATGGCCGCGATCCGCGCCGGTGAAAGAAACAGAAATATCCTCCTCGTTGAGCGGAACAATACCCCCGGCAAGAAACTCCTCATCTCGGGAAAAGGCAGGTGTAACCTTACCAATTCTTGCGATATCGAAGACTTTCTCGGGAAATTCTCCCGGTCGCGGCATTTCTTAAGAAATGCCTTCGCAAAGTTTTTTAACACCGATCTTATGTCATTTTTTGAAAATAACCGCCTTGAACTTAAGAAAGAACATGGCGGCCGCGTATTTCCGGAAAGCGATAAATCAGGCGATATCCTGAATGTCTTAAAAGCAAAGTTAAAAAATAAGAACATTAAAGTCCTCTCAGGCGAACGTGCCCGCGAGATCATTGTAAAGGATAAAAAAATAGAAGGCATTCTGACGTATTCCAATAAGCGTTTTTTAGCGCCGCGCATTGCTATCGCCACAGGCGGCCTATCCTATCCCGGAACAGGTTCGACAGGCGATGGGTATAGGATCGCTCGAAATCTCGGCCATAAGATCATGCCTTTAAGGCCGGCTCTCTCGCCTATCCTCATTAAAGAAAGATTTATAAGAGACTGGCAGGGCATATCGCTTAAGAATGCGCGTTTAACACTTTTTGCCGGCGGTAAAAGAATAGATGAAAGATTCGGCGAGATGCTATTCACCCACTTTGGTTTATCGGGCCCTGTTGTCCTTGATATAAGCGCCGATCTCTACGATGCCTTAAAACTCAAAAGTGACGTAACGATATCCATTAACTTCAAGCCCGCCCTGGACTACAAAAAACTGGATGCCAGATTACTGCGTGAATTTAAGACAAATTCCGGGAAAAGTATAAAAAATATATTTAAGAATCTTCTGCCCCGGGGTATAATAAGGCGATTTCTTGAATACTGTGGCGTAAGCGGAAATAAAGGCGCAAGCCAGATCCCAGCAGAGGAAAGAAAGCGTCTTATCAAGGGCTTATTTGATTTAAGATTGACCGTCAAGGGTGTGATGCCGGTCAAAGACGGTATCGTTACGAGGGGCGGTGTGAATACAAAAGAGATAAATCCGAAGACCATGGAATCGAGACTTGTAAAGGGGCTTTTTTTCGCGGGTGAGATTATAGATATAGACGCCAAGACAGGCGGATACAACATGCAGGCAGCATTTTCTACGGGATGGGTTTGCGGTGATAATCTATGAACCCCGTTAGAAATTTTGATATACCAGGGAGAAAAAAGGATATTTCTAACGGGGTGAAATATAAAATAATATTAGCGTCGGCGTCAAAGAGGCGCTCGAAGATACTTGAAGAATGCGGGATACCGCACAGCGTCGTCATAAGTAATGTCCCCGAGAAGATGGACCATAAAAGGGGCGCGAGGTTCAATGTCCTGCATAATGCCCGACTCAAGACCGAAAAGGTAGCGGGTAGATATAAGGAAGGCTTTGTTATCGGCGTTGATACCGTTGTTTTATTAGGAAAGCGCCTAATCGGAAAACCAAAAACAAGAAAAGAGGCAAGATCCCTTCTCAACGCATTCTCGGGAAAGACAATCCTTGTCTGTACCGGGCTTTGCGTAATAGACGCTAAAAGAGCAAAATCAAAATGCGCAGTCGATATATCAAAGGTGCATGTCAAAAAGCTTTCGCGCAAAAAAATAGATAAATTCTTAAGAGTAGCAGGCCCTCATGACAAGGCAGGCGGTTTTTCGATAGAAGGCCCCGGAACATTCATATTCGATAATATAGAAGGTTCATTCTATAACATACTGGGCCTGCCCATGATGAAACTCTATGGGCTTTTTGAAGAATTAGGCGTGGATCTTTTGGGCATGGCGGCATTATCAAATAGAGGAGGAGTTAGCATATGAGCCGGATAAAGACAAGATCGATCGAGAATATCGAACGCAGGATGGACGGAATCGATTCCAAATCCCTAAGATACCAGGTGCTTCAGAACGTTAAAGATTTCAAGACCTCGTGGATAGGCCTGGGGCAGGCGCTTTGCACGGTATGGAAGGATAAGCTTTACAAGGAATGGGGCTATAACCAGTTCGATACATATACGTCAAAAGAAATAGGCATAAGGAAACAAACAGCGATGAAACTCCTCAAATCCTATTATTTTCTCGAAAAGGAAGAGCCGAAGTATCTCGGAAAGAATCCTGAGGATATTACCCCGGCGAAAGTTCCCTCCTATGAGACTGTGGATGCATTGCGTCTGGCAAGCAGGAGAAAAGACATAGACAGGGCCGATTACGTGCGCATGAAAGAGAATGTTCTTGAATCAGGCAAGGATACCCGGGATGTCAGAGCCGCGCTTACACAACTAATAAAAAAGCGTGAAGAGCTCGAACCCGAAGAGGCGCGCGCCAAAAGAAGAATGGCGGTAATTAAGCGATTGATTAGTCTTTTAAAATCAGTGCGGCAGGAGATTAAGATAACAAAGCTCCTTCCGGTCGAGATAATAAAAGATGCCGATAGGTTGATAAACAAGCTAGAGTCAGAAATCTCGTAAAAAATTACATATGAAGCGGCGCTAAAGTTTAATTTCTGGAGAAAAATATGGTTAAAACAAAAATTATATGTACAGTAGGACCTTCAAGTGAAAATACTACCGTGCTTCGAAAAATGATGCTAGCGGGAATGGACGTAGCCCGGCTCAATTTTTCACACGCGAGTCATAAAGAACATCTAAGCCGCATAAACTTAATAAGAAAATTAAATAAAGAATACAGACGCCGTATAAAGATTCTGCAAGACCTCGAGGGTTACCGGATAAGGATAGGAACATTCAGAAATAGAAGTAAATCCATAGAGTTAAAAAAAAGACAAACAGTCTATTTAAGCAATCAAAAGAAGGCCAATGATAGGACGACTATACCGTTTGATTATGAGGGCTCTCTCCGCGATATAAAAAGAGGCGTTTTCATATATATAGACGATGGCAATATCGCACTCAGGGTAAAATCCACATCAAAAAATCATGTACAAGCAGAAGTAGTTACACCCGGAATCTTAAAGGAAAACAAAGGCGTTAATATCCCCGGTATTAAGCTTATCTTCAAGGATCTAACCGAAAAAGACAAGAAAGATTTGCAATTCGGCCTAAAGAACAAAGTGGATTTTATCGCGCAGTCATTTGTGAGGAATAAAAAGGACGTCCTTAACGTAAAGGAATTTGTAAATTATAGTAACGTAAAACCCCGGATTATCGCAAAAATCGAAAACCGGGAAGGCATTAAAAATATTGATGGAATACTCGAAGTTGCAGACGGCATTATGATAGCGCGCGGTGATATGGGGGTATCTTTACCCATATATGAGGTTCCTATGATGCAGAAAATGATTATAAAGAAGTGCATTAAGCGAAAGAAGATGGTGATTACCGCTACTCAAATGCTCGAAAGCATGACCGAGCATAAGAGGCCGACACGCGCTGAAGTAAGCGACATTGCAAATGCTATCCTTGATGGCTCCGGCTATTTGATGCTTTCCGGAGAAACCGCGATAGGCGCATACCCTGCCCTGGCGGTAAAAATGATGAATGATATTATAAAATTTACAGAATATGCCTTGAAGAGACGGTCTAACAATTAAGGGCAATTCTCACGTTGCAGGGGGTTTTGCATTTTTGCGGTTTTACGTATATACTTATAAAAAAGGAGCGAGATATGGAAACATCTGTATTTATCGCCAGGATTTTTGGCATATTTTATTTGGTTGCAGCGGCAGGCATGATGTTTAACCGGCAATTCTATCAGAAGTTCATGGAAGACTATTGCAAGAACACTGCGCTGGTTTTTTTCAGCGGGATGTTTGCACTTATTATCGGCATTGTTATAGTGTTAATTCATAATGTGTGGGTGGCCAACTGGACTGTGATGATTACAATCATAGGTTGGATTGCGCTCATCAAAGGTATATGGATAATTGTCTTTCCGAATACGGTGCCCAAGTTCATGCAAGCTTACCAGAAAAATGAAAACCTGCTGATAGTTCATTCAATTGGTGCGCTTATCTTTGGCGCTGTTTTGACTTTTTTTGGATTTTTTGCGGGATAGGACGCTTTACGCAATAGGCTCATCGCAGCAAACCAAAGACGTGAAGCTTCTGTAAGCACAATGATATATATTATCCGCTGCTCTTAAGTTTTTAGAAGGGGGGTCTGGATGAGAACTCAAAAAAATATAGTTTCTAGTTTTAAAAAAATAAGGAAGGTTAATTTCGGGGCCAGATTCTATAAAGTGGACTTGCATTTTCATACACCGGCATCCGAAGACGCAAGAGGAAAAAACCGCTATAATTTCAATCCCTACAAAGCTAAGTATCCTACCCATGATTGCGATTTCGAAAAACATTGCGACAAGGTTAAAAAGATTCAGGAAAAAATATTGGCTAATGCAAGAGAAGTTGCCGCGAAGATAGTCAAGAGATTTGTCGAAGAGAAACTTTCCTTAGTTGCCATAACTGACCATAACGCCATAGGGACATTGTGGCTCGATGCAGGTTCCAAAGCCGGCATAATGGATTTAAAGGCGCCTACATGGTACGAAATAATTGATGACGAGGCCGAGAAGATAAATGCACAAACAGGCAAAAAGGTTGTAACCATACTGCCGGGCGTGGAGATAAGCTGCACAGGGATTCATATTCTGGCGGTTTTTCCGCCACATGAACCTCGGCGGGCGATTCATTTTGTAATATGCGACCTTTTGGAAGAAATGGGTTTTGCCATTAAGGAGTGGGGGAAAAATCCTAAGGTCGGTAAAAGAAGCGTAATAGATGCCGTGGATTTAATCCAGCGAAAAGGCGGAATCGCCATAATCGCACACATAGACGGAAGCGATCAGGCCTTATTGAAACTTTACAAACTTAACAGCGGTGCGATGAAAAACGTGTTTTGTAACCAGAAGTTATCGGCCGTTGAGATCGTGAATCCCTCAAAGTTTAGCAGGCAGAATAAAAAGCTCAAAATGACAATAAAGAACTGGATTAAATCGTTAAGGGTCAAGAGGGAAATTGCCCCAATTGCATATCTTCAGGGTTCGGATGCGCACGATTTAAAATCGATAGGCAAAAGGTTTACTTTTTTAAAGATGACGGTCCCCTCTTTTACCGGGTTAAAAATCGCGGTGTGGATTCCTGCCTCAAGGGCCAGAATATCTGAACTTCACAAGAGAGTGACAAAAGGTCTCTACATATACGGCGTGGAGATAAAAAATAAATATTTCGGCAGGCGTTTCATAAGGTTTAACCGTCACCTCAACTGCGTTGCCGGAGAGAAGGAGTCGGGCAAATCGTCCATTTTCCAATTGATGCAGAAGGCCGTAAGGCCCGATTCCACAAAAATCAAAGGGGACGTTAAACTGTTCGTTGAAAAGGTAATTGATTCAAGACCGCATCATTACGCTTTTTGCAATGATAATAAGAGCGATTTTGTAGATTTATATTCAATAAACAAGGATAAAGGAACGGTAGCCAGAATCAATGCGAGCCGGATGAAGGAATTGATGATAGAACCCAAATTTTATCATTCGGGTAAAATCGAGAAATTGATTTCCTCCAAGAATGATTTAAACGCATTTTTAATAAAACATTTCGGAAAGCCCACAAGACGGAATGTCGCTAATTTTAACAGGATGTTTTCTATTCCGAATTTTCTTGAAACAAAAGAAGAACGGCTTCTTTATGCGGAAGGAGATAACGGCAGATACAAGCTGCACGTAAATATTAACTGGCATACCGGAAAAGCGAAGATGATGGATTTTTTCAAGTTGCGTAATAGTTTGAGAAGAATTGCCATAATTTCTATGATAGTTATAAGCGGTAGTTTCGGGCCGTTAATAATTGACGCGCCTGAAAGTAATTTTGATAACGAGGATATTGCACATTTTCTCGTTCCTATCATCAAGAAGTATAAAGATTTACGGCAAATTATATTATTTACGGGCAATCCAATTTTAGTCGTAAATTCGGACCCGGAAAATTACGTTTTATTAAGCACAAAAGGTAAAAAATTTGCCGGTATTAACTCGGGTTTTTCCATTGATGAGAAGGATCAGAAGGAGCACCTTATTAACCTGATGGAAGGCGGGTTAAAGTCGTTTAAAAAGAGGGCAATTAGATATGGAACTAAGAAATGAGCTTCAGGACTCCGTAGAATGTGGCTTGGATTGGTTGATACGCCGTCAAAAGCTAGATGACAGGACACTGTCTCCTGTGTGAATCGAAGACACTGTCCGGTGTGTTCGGACAATGTCTCTGTATATGTGTGATTGAGGTCTCTAAGAAGAAAAGGTATTTAAAGAGTAAGGTAGATTAAGGAGGTGCATTATGAAACAAAGGTTGATACAAATTGCGGAAGATTGCCCTGTTGACAGAGGAATAGTTCAAAAAATTCCTGTACATGTCATTCAATACGAAGAATTGTCGAAGCACCCATATAAATACGATGAGAAGAATTTCCATGAACAAGTTAACTTAATTCGCAGAGGGAAAAAGCCAGGAGAATTGAAATTAAAAAAATATACCATTCGTCGAAATCCCCTTCCCAAAAAATATGGTTGGGGTATTCATGTAAATGAAGATGGAAAACTCGCACTTGTTGGATGTGAGACGAAAAAATACAAGGAATTAGAAAAAGATCCTAATGTCAAAAAAACAAGGGTAAGCAGAAACAAGAAAATTTGAGGCATAATATTATCAGTTAAAATTGATGATAACGAAAAGGAAATATTTAATGGCATACGGTTACAATAATAGAGATTTTGAAGAAATGTCTTGGGGGTTCGCCATACTCAACTTTATTGTAATTGCAGTTTTGATGGGCGGAATAATCACTATTCCGCTGGCATTGATTTGGATATTTTTTATTGCCCCGGCAATTCTTAAGAATTGGAAGAATTAAAACAAAAATGAGTCGAGTCTTAACTTTTAATTTGAACCCCACACCCCATTTTCTCTGCCTTCGCTGAATTGCTTTCGCGTTCAGCTTCGGCGGATCAGCCTCCGGCTGAAAAAATAACCTGTCGGCAGGCAGGGATGTGTATGATAAAAATATATGAATGCATTTGAATATATTCTTTCAAAACAAATTCTTTGGGCACACAATAACAAAATAAAGCTTGTTGGTAGCAAAGGCAAACGAGGTCGACCAGCCTATACACCAAGACTGGAGAATAATTTATTCGAACCTTTAAAACCATCTGTGAGGAGAGACTTCGAAAGTGGCGATGGAGGGGAATTAACAGGAAATCCTTCAAAGATGAGTGCGCTCCATTCTTCATCAGCATTAGGAGTAAATATCTTCCAATATTGGTTAAAAACAGAACAAATTCCAAAGATTGCAGCCGCGTGTGGTTTCTGTAACAAAAATAACAACAGGTCCTGGAATATTAAGTTTGAACAGAAATACCCTATAAGTAAGAAATTCAGGTACAGTCCAAACATCGATGTTGTCATAGAGAATTCGTTGGAAACAAAGTTTAGAGTATTTGCAATCGAATGTAAATTCTCAGAAGCGTATTCTTCGCATAAGCACTCAGGGCTTAAACAAAAATATATCAAATTGGATGAAGCATGGGATAAAGTGTCACACCTACGCACTTTTGCAAAATCAATAAGTCCAGAAGATCGCAAGTTTAATTACCTCCACCCGGCGCAACTAGTTAAACATATCCTGGGATTGACGAAAAAGTTTGGCAAGAATAAATTCCGTCTTCTTTATCTCTGGTACGATTGTTTGGGCCATGAGGGAGCAAGGCACAAGGATGAAATAGACGAATTCACAAAGATTACCAGGAGAGACGGCATTCGTTTTCATGCTTTGAGCTACCAAGAGCTCATTATTAGATTGTCCTCTGAATACAGTAACAAGCATGAAAGTTATATTAAATACATATCTGAACGTTATCTATAAAAGGCCTGCCGGCAGGCAGGGATGTGTTCATATTTAAAAGAAAACCATGAAAATATCTAAACCATTAGTAGTGTTTGACCTTGAGACAACAGGTACATGGATAGAGAAAGACAAAATAGTAGAAATCGGAATGATTAAGTGTCTCCCTGACGGTTCAAAGAAAGATTACGTAAAGCGCGTGAATCCCGGCATGCCGATTCCTTCGAGTGTCAGCAAGGTTACAGGAATCACAAACGAAGATGTCAAAAATGCCCCACCATTTAAAAGTATAGCTGCGGAAATATTATTTTTCATAGACAAATACGATCTGGCAGGCTTTGGCATAGAGCGTTTTGACCTACCTATCCTCGAAAGAGAAATGGTAGAGGCTGGCTTAAAATTTGAGCGCGGCGACAGAGTGGTTTATGACGCACAGAAAATATATCACATACACGAGAAAAGAACGCTAGTAGCTGCTTACCAGTTTTACTGCAATAAGGATCTTGTTAAGGCTCATTCGGCGATGGGCGATGTGGAGGCGACCATCGAAATACTTGATGATCAGGTTAGAAGATATGGTACGGAAAAGGAAGGAATAGAATCCCTAAAAGAACTTGACTATACCCGCTCCACGGAATATTTCGACAAAGAGAGGAAATTCCGTTGGTGGAACGGAGAGCTTTACCCGGTATTCGGAAAGTTTGCACGAAGACATAGCATAAAGGAGATCGCACAAAAAGAACCCTCATATCTAGAATGGATATTGAACCAGGATTTCACCAAAGATGTTAAGCTGATGGTAAAAGGAGCCCTCGAAGGCAAATTCCCCGAACCATCGGCAAAATCGGATATAGGAATAGGGTGAATAAAAATTGCAAACAATACAAAACCTACATGCTAGTTTTTCAAACGTCTGCGATTTTGAAAACGGAAAATCGCAGACATTACAGAAACTTACCTAACTATGAAGAATATTTTAACGAAATTGGCTGGTGGCGATCTTCGTTCTATTGGAAATGTAAATAGTGTCGTGAGGGAGGTATTGAATAATCCTTCATTATTTAAGGATGTTTTCAATGGCTTATCTAATAATGATCCCGTTATAAAGATGCGCTCTGCTGATGCTATTGAAAAGATTACCTCAAAGCACCCGGAATATCTTCATCCATTCAAGAAAAGATTAATTTGCCAAATAGCGAAGATTGAGCAACAAGAGGTTCGTTGGCACCTAGCCCAAATTTTCCCTCGCCTTAGAATTACCCCCAAAGAAAAAGGTGAAGTAGTAAGAATTCTCTTTGATTACCTTGAAGACAAAAGCAAAATTGTTAAAACATTCTCAATGCAGGCACTTTCTGACTTAGCTGAAAAAGATATTGTTTTGCGATCTAGAGTAATTAACTCGCTTAAAAAATTAATTAAAACTGGCAGTCCGGCTATGAAAAGCAGAGGCAAAAAGTTACTGATTAAATTAAATAAAGTCAATGAAATGACATAACAAAGACCAGCCCGGGGGGGGTCATACCGGACAAAGCTCGAACCGCCTAAATGATTTTCTAACTTGGTTAGCTTTGCCGAGTTAGGATACACAAAAGGTATATTATATAACTTGTTTTTATTCGATAAGTAAGGTATATTTATATATACAGAAAAAGGAGGTAAATTATGAAAAGAAAATTGATGCTTATCGCGCTTTTAGTCTCTGTGTTAACCCTTAGTGTTATGCCGCTTGAGGTTTATGCACTTGACCATGGTAAAACAAAAGGGCAAAAAGGGCACCAGTGGGATCTTGAAAAAAAGTTCTCCTTCAAGGCGCATTTAATACTCGCGAAGAAAGAAGAACTTGGCCTTTCGGACGCACAGGTGGCTAAAATCAAAGAATTGAAAATGAAGACCACAAAGGATTTAATCAGAAAAGATGCCGAAATCAAGATACTCGCCCTCGATATAAAAGCCGCGATGTGGGAAGATCCGATAAACACAAGCGCTGTAAACAAATTAATCGATAAAAAATACGACCTTAAGAAGGAAAAAACCAAATCTTCGATAGGAGCTTATACTGCATTAAAGGGCATTTTGACAAAAGGGCAAAAAGAGAAGATGAAAGGGTTCCTGAAGAAGTGCAAAAAACAAAAGATGCAGTAACGCCTCCGCATGCATACGAATTGGCCTAAATTATTAAGGCGAAAATTTACGAATTCATTCCCGGCCTGGTACTTCGTCGAATACATACTTCTGCACACAACAATGGCATTGATTAATTTCTTCCCCATCAAGGTTTCTACCTGGATAACCAGAAGGATCGGGGAAATCATGTTTTTGATATTGCCAGAGAGGAGAAGAGTCGCCCTCAATAATCTTACCATCGCGTTCGGTAATTCCAAATCAGATTCTGAAAAAACAAAAATTGCCTTAGAATCCTTCCGTAATTTAATGACTTCTTTTATGGAATTTTTCAGACTGCCCAAGTTTGTAAATTCATCGGCAAAACACATATTCTTTAAAGGGGCCGAGCATTTTGACGGCGCTTTTGCCAGAGGTAATGGGGTAATTGTTGCCCTGTCCCATCTGGGACCGTGGGAATACCTGGGGGTTTTTACATATCTAAAAAAATACCCGTCTGCTATCATAGGCAAGGCCTTAAGAAATCCTTATATCTACAGGCGGATCAGAGCGTTGAGGGAAACAGTCAAGCTGGACCATATCGATAAAGATGCAGGGTTAAAAGCGGTCTTTTCAAAGCTCAGGCAAAACTACGGGGTAGCTATTGCGATCGACCAGTGGGCAGGTAACGAGGGAATATGGATTGATTTTTTTGGCACACCAACCTCAACAACTTCCCTTCCGGCACGTCTTGCAAAAAAAACAGGTTGTGCCATTATCCCCATGTATTGTATTAGAATAGCCAGCGGTGAATATGAAATTCATCTAGAGCCTGAGATAACCTTCAAAGAAAACGAAAATAATTGGGTAGAAAACACAACGAAGAAACTTAACCTTCTCCTGGAACAGAAAATTCGCGCCTATCCCGGACAGTGGTCATGGACACACAAACGCTGGAAAAATAAAAGACATATAAAGAGAAGTTAGCGGACTTGTGTTTAATTTAAAAAAGTTTTACTTTCGTAGCTGTTTCTCCGCGTCTATTATGTCGCGGTTTATCAAACGGAGGGCTTTTTTTACTTTGTCCTTAAGCTGGCTAGATGCGGGGGTATCGAGAATTTCGCGAAGAATCTGAATCGCCATTCTGAAATAGCGTATCACTTCGCCTTCATCCGCGTCCGAGTAGCTTAAGGTTTTATCAAACGTCTCCCCTTCCATCCAGGCCCCAAGGGCGGGTGAAAGATGATAAAAATAGTTTTTGCTTAGAGGTATTATACCGAATCTTTTCTCCATTCTTTGAATATCTCCCACCATGCCTTCTGTAATATTCTGCAAAGACCTTGTTTTCTTACTCAATCTCGGCCTGGCAGAACCCTTGCGGGGTTCGAAAACGAGCGCGAGGGAAAGCGCGCCTAGTTCCTTTTCCGAAAGATGCTCCAGCGTGCCTTTTTCGTAAAGTTCGGAAAGCGAAAGTTCGTATCCGTAGATTTTACTCGCGAAAACGCCTTTTCCCGTAAGACGCTCTTTTCCTATATAACCGAGTTCCTTTAAGATTTTTACCTTTGAACGCAAAAGTTCAAGCGCTCTATTCTGTAACTTTTTCTTCTCCCGGAAACAATGAAAAGAGTAAGGGTATATGTCATAGAGCTTCTCGCTGTATTTGTCGTAAAGGTTGAGTACGGTTGCGTAAGAAGCGTTGAATCTTGAGCGCACTTTTTCAGGTTCGCCGTATATTATCCGTTTTAATTCATGATACGGAATAAAACGGGGGTTGACCCGGGAATAGACAAAACCTTCAACATCTATTCCGCGGCGTCCGGCCCTTCCTGCCATCTGGTAAAAATCCCGCGTCTTGAGGTTCGCGTGAAAACGGCCGTAAAACTTTCTTAGCTCGTCAAACACGACCGTGCGCGCCGGCATGTTTATGCCGAGAGCAAAGGTCTCCGTCGTAAATATAACCTTCATGAGCCGGCTTGTAAAAAGCCGCTCGACTACCTCCTTTAAAGTAGGAAGCATCCCGGCGTGGTGATAGGCAATCCCTCTTTCGATAAGCGGTTCTAACTTTGCGGCTGATTTCTCGCCGGCAAGGTCGAACCTTTCGCAAAGCTCGTGAAAAAGTGCGCGTATCTTTATCTTCTCCTCAGCGTTCAGAAAATCGAACTGGCGCATCTCCTCCGCCAGGTATTCGCAACGGCGCCTCCCAAAAGAAAAGTATATGCAGGGAAGGCGGTTATTTTTAAAGAGATGATCTACTAACGCGGTTGGTTTATTCGGCTTCAGGTGTTCTTTACCAGGAAATCTCCTGCCGCGGTAATAATAGAATTTTTTTATACCGGCCTCTAATCGCCTCACCTTATCAAGATTATCGAGAATCTCCCCCTGGCACTGGTAAAAGAAATGAAGCGGAACAGGCCTCTTATCTTCCTTTACTATCTTAAGCGGTTTATTGTGAATCGAGTGTATCCAATTCGAAAATTCATCTATATTCGGTATGGTGGCCGATAAAGCGAGTATCTTCATATGCTTCGGCAAAAAGATAAGGGACTCTTCCCATACGGTTCCGCGCTCGTAATCGTCGAGATAATGTATTTCATCAAATATTATCCATGAATATTCCTCAAGGCTTCCGGTTTCCTCGAGAACCTTGTTTCTGAATATCTCGGTTGTCATTATAAGAATGGGCGCGTGAGGGTTTATACTAACGTCGCCTGTCAGTATTCCTATTTTATCGGGGAAACCTTTCTGAAATTCGCGGAATTTCTGGTTTGAGAGGGCTTTTATGGGAGCGGTGTAAACGGCTCTTTTGTTTTTCTCGAGGCAGTCGTTTATAACGTATTCGGCGATAACGGTTTTTCCCGCTCCCGTAGGCGCGGCAACTATAACCGAATGGCCTTCTTTAACATAGCCGATTGCTTTTTCCTGGAATGGGTCATAAATCATGTAGATTTATTCACATATAGCGTCTGGGTGGGATAGGCGAATTCAATGCCACGTTTTTCAAATTCTTCCTTTACGGCAAAATTAATCTCTTGCTGAATATCCATATATTTATTGTAATCCCTGCTCATAACGTAGTAAACAACTTCAATAACGAGGTTGAAATCGCCGTATGAAGAGAAATGCGCGCGGTCAAAAGTCGTATCCTTAACGTTTTTTATCACTTTCTCGATTACGCCTGGTATCTCTTTTAACTTTTTAAGGGGCGTCTGGTATGTAACGCCAAGCCTGAAAACAACTCTCCTTTTTCCCATCCTTTTATAGTTGCGCACCCTGGATGAGGTAAGGTCTTTGTTGGAAAAAACAACCTGCTCTCCGCCGAGTGAGCGTATGCGCGTGGTCTTAATTCCGATATGCTCGATGGTTCCTAAATAGTCCCCTATTATGATAAAATCTCCGATTTCAAACGGCTTGTCAAAAAGAATCGCGAAATAACTGAATAAATCGCCCAGAATCGCCTGGGCCGCTAAAGCTATTGCCACGCCTCCTATACCCAGCCCTGCGATAACGGCTGATATTTTGAATCCCAGATTGTCCAGGAAAAACGTAATCGCCAGACCCCATACAACTACCTTTACGACTTTTAAAATTCCGGTCAGACTGCGCTCTAAAGTTTTATCTTTTCCTCTTTTTGCCGAATAAATATCAAACCCGTAATCCGTAAGGGCTATGGCTAAACGCGCTATAAACATCACCAGAATAGCCATCATTACAGTGTTGATGCCTTTTAAGAGCAGCGGATTTAAAGTCAGGGTATTTACGCTTATATATAAAACGCCGAAATACGCTAAAGGAAGGGCTATATTTTGAACAATTCCAATCAGAAAGTCATCCAGGGTGGTAACGGTTTTCTCCGCCCATTTTTTTAAGCGTTTTAGAAGAAAATGGCGGAATATTTTAATACCGACATAACCTGCAAAAAACAGAAGAACGCATATCAAATAATCCGCGATACGGTTTCCGAGAAAAACATTTTCCATAATATCCTGAAACATTTTATCCTCCGCCGGATGTGGCCCGGACAAGTTTTTCGAGCCGCAGCCACTGGTTGTCGATGTCTCTTTGTATTTCTTCTAAGACGTGCTTGTTTCCTTCTTTAAAGAGATGCTTGAAACGGCCTTGTGTTCTTAAAAATTCTACAACAGGTTTTCTCTCTTTAGGCTTGTAGGTGAAATGCCAGATTCCTTTTTCAATTTCAATTAACGGCCAATAGCCTGTCTCTACGGCTAACTTGGAAATTTTCACCGTGTCTTCCTGCGGATAACGCCATCCGCGATGGCACAATGACAAGACATTTAAGAATGCGGGCCCCTCTACGGCAAACGCTTTCTGTGATTTCGTTACAAGGTCATTCCAGTGCGAAATCGAACCCTGGGCAACGTAAGGGATATTGTGCGCCGCAACAATGGCGGTGAGGTCCTTTCGTAGTTGGGGTTTGCCATAACTTGCTTTACCGGCAGGGGCTGTCGTTGTAGATGCGCCTTTTGGAGTTGCGCTGGAACGTTGTACCCCGGTATTTTCGTAGGCTTCGTTATTATAGCAGACATAGACGAAATTATGTCCGCGTTCAAATGCGCCGGACATAGACTGAAGTCCGATGTCGTAAGAATTTCCGCTTAATGATATTTTCCCGTTTCTTTTCGTAATAACAGTATGGTTCTTCTTTAATTGCGGACAATAAACGAAGCCCTTATAATCTTCTAGAAACACTTGTTGTTTGTTGCCGTAAAGCCTTCTTCTCGAATATAACTTATGATTTAAATAATTAAACCCTATACCTATTCTATAAACCCCGTCTTCTTTTCTTTGAGAAATACTACAGTTTTTACCCAATTTTAAAACCAGCTCCACCATATTATTCATGAGTTCTTTCGAAGCTGTAATAAACTTAATGTGATAACTCCTGCGATTTTTTTGTTTAGTTATGGAGCCGTCCCCTTCTATCAGCGAACCGAATATTTCTTTAAGATAGTGCTTATTAAGTGATAATACCCATTTTGGTATTTTTTTATTTTTAAATCCCTTGCCGCATTCTCTTTCCAAATATTCGTATATTTGTTTTGATTGGAAGTCAACAGATCTGTTGCATTTAAACGGAGAAAGACCGAGATCTTTTAATAGTCTATAGATCTTTTCTTTCTTATCCTTATTTGACTGGTATATGCGTATAAGATAGCCGGATTTGCTTTTATATAAACATCCTTCAGTAATATACCAACCTAAAAATTTTAACCATTTTTTAGTATCAAATTTTGAAAATTCCTTTTGATATCTATATTTAGGAATCTTTGGAACTTCTATTACCATCCACAGCGTATCGTTTCCATCCCCATACCAATTGAACTTTCTCGAAAAAGCTGTTTTGTATCTTTTTAATAAATCGACGCCTTTGATAAACTCCCATTTACCCTTATACCACATAGGCACATTATGATTCGGCGTTATTAAAAAGTCTATAAAACGGCTTTTGCCTCTTATCATTCTACCTTCATATGGATATTTATGCAGTTTTTCATTCTCCTGCAATTCCAAAATATTGGTTTCGGGATTTACCGACCAAATTTTTTCTCCTACTTTTATATTTTTTATATTTCTAAATCCGTTTTCGGTAAATATTTCTGTATCTTCTGAATAGCAACCGCCATCGCCGCCGAAGGCAACGAACTTTATATCTTTAGTAATTTTACCTTTTTTCTTCAAAGCGCGGTAGGCTGTTTCTGCGCCACTTATTGTCGCAGCCACGTTTTCAAAAGCGTTATGTATAAAAGGAACGTTCCACGCCGTATACGGATATATAGTGGTAGCGACTTCTAAACATCCTGTCGCGGCTCCTGCTACGATAGGCGACGTTGTTCCCATAAGAATCTGCCTCACGGCGATAGAAGCTCCACAACCCGAGCAAAGCCTATGTCCCGGAGTCAATCTTTCCGGTATCTTTGATAGCTCTTTAATATTTGCCATTGTCCTTTAAACCTGTCCGACCGCGTAGGTCGGACAGGTTTTGTTAATCTAATTTCGAACTCCTAAATAGTTAACGAGTGCTTTAATCCTTCCTGTTTTCTTTATTTCCTCTAACTCTTTATATACCTTTTTTATGTCTTCCGGGAAGATGTCGCGGCCACCGAGGCCGAATATGTAATCTATAACCGGCGGTCTCTTTTGTGATTCATAAAGCGCTGCTTTAACTTCGCTGAACAAAGGCCCGCCTTCACCCGAGAACGAATCGCTTCTATCCAGGACAGCTACGGCTTTTAAATTCGAGAGTGCCTTTATAATTCTTTCCTTCGGGAACGGCCTGAAAAATCTCGGCTTGAGAAGGCCTGCCTTTACCCCTTTTTTTCTTAATTCATCAACCACGCCCTTCGCCGTCCCTGCCGTTGAGCTCAAGACAACAATCGCTACCTCGGCATCACTCAGCTTGTATTCTTCAACCAGGTCGTGCGACTTATTAAATGTTTTATTAAATTCCGCCAGGACCGCCGGAATAGTTTTTAAGGCATCTTTCATCGCCTCTGCTTCCTGGCGTTTATGTTCGAAATAAAAATCCTGCAAATCCAGGGGACCGTATGTTACCGGGTTTTCCACATCGAGAAGGCTGTGTTCCAGAGTATATTCGCCTATAAACTTTTTAACCTTGTCGTCAGGAAATGTACTTATACCTTCTACGGCGTGGCTTGTTATAAAACCATCCTGGCAGACCATAACGGGCAGGAGAATCTTTTTGTGCTCTGCTATTTTTACGGCAACAATGATATTTTCGTAAACCTCCTCGGCATTTTCGGAATAAAGCTGAATCCAGCCCGAGTCCCTTGCGCCCATTGTATCGGAGTGGTCGCAATGTATGTTTATGGGCCCTGACAAGGCTCTATTCACGACAGGCATAACAATGGGAAGGCGTAAAGACGCCGTTATATAAACAATTTCCCACATAAGGGCAAGGCCGTTTGCCGACGTGGCGGTCATTGTCCGCGCACCGCTTGCGGCAGAGCCGACGCACGCGCTCATCGCGCTATGTTCGGACTCAACCGGAATCATTTCTGTCTTTACCCTGCCGTCAGCCGCGAACTGGGAAAAATTCATAACAATCTCTGTCTGCGGCGTAATAGGATAAGCCGCGACGACATCCGGCTCAATCTGTCTCATTGCCTCAGCAGCAGCCTGGTCTCCCGTTAATGCGGTTAATTTCATCCCTTCTCCATTTTAATACACTTTACCGGGCAGATGCTCGCGCATATCCCGCAACCCTTGCAGTAGTCATAGTCAAATCCTTCCATTTTTCCGTCTTTTACAAGAACGGAGGAATCGGGGCAGTATATCCAGCATTGAAGGCAATTTATGCATTTGGGTTTATCCACAACCGGCTTAAAAGTCCGCCATGAACCTGTCTTATATTCCCTGGCAGTACCGCCTTTATCTATAATTCCGGCTATCGGAATCTCTTTCCAGCCTTTTTTCTTTTTCACCCCGCCCTTCCTTTTCTTTTGATGCCAATCATTGTCTTTATTTTTGCTAAACTACTCCCCCTCTTCCTTATGTAATTTGTTTTAATCTTTTTATTAGGAAGGGCGGGGTTCATCCTGTCTTTGTTTCCTTGAAGGCGCGTTTTATCGCTTTTATGTTCGCTTCGGTTTTTTCTTCGCCGAGCTTTTTAAGGAATTTCTTCCGCACTTTTTTTTCCAGCGCTTCAACCGGCACAATCGGTTTAATCTTCAAAAGAGCGCCCAGCATCGGCGTATTGGGCATCGGCATACCGAGTATCTCCAGTGAAATTTTTGTCGCATCGCAGGTGGCAACTTTTCCTTTTTTGTATCTCGCCTTCCAGCGCACGCTATCAACTGTCTCGGTCGTATTCACAATCAAGATACCGCTCTCGTCCAGGCCATCGGCAACATCAACAGTCTCCAGTAATGTCGGGTCTATCACAACAACAATATCGGGATTTGTTACAGGGGAATGGATATTTATCGGCCGGTCGCTGATTCTGGTATAGGCGCGAATAGGCGCGCCTGCCCTTTCAGGGCCGTATTCGGGAAAGGCCTGAATAGACTTACCTGTATCCAGGGCCGCTTCAGCCAAAAACTGGGCGGCTGTCTTGGCGCCCTGGCCTCCCCGGCCATGCCACCTTATTTCTAATAAATCCTTCATTTTGTCGGCTTTTAGACTTAAACAGCGGGGCCTTGAGGACTTTCGCCTTCCTTAGCCAGCCCTAAGTAATAACCCATGAAAACGAGCATCATAACAACAGGAATGTAAGATTGAACGGCGCTATTTACAATGGTTATTATTACCCGGGTTAGTATAAGTGGCAGCGGGATAGTGATAAGTCCGATTATAAATCCGATTACTAAAGAAACAACAACGCTGATAGCAATCAAAAACAGAAATATCTTTAATACTTCCCAGAAATTATTTCGGCTTACGCTTATGCCTTTTTTAATCGCCTGTAAAACGCGGTTCTCATCGGCAACGATTGAGTAAACCGGGAATAAAAGTATAACCACGGCAACAAGCGCAACGGTTGCTGCTATAACCGTAACGATAGATCTCATGAAGGCATTATTAGCGATAAGCAAAACGCCGCTTCCGACCAAGAACAGAACTAACGCAATTCCCAGCGCTATTAATACATAAAGTGAGAGGAGGCCCAGAATTCTCAAATAGTACTTTTTTCCGTATGCGATAAAATTAGATATGTCGCAGGCGCCCGTTTTGTGAATATCCCTGGTGAGCCCTAACGCCCCGCCTTGCAAAAAGATAAAAATAGTGAAAAATATCAAGGTGAGAAGGAATGAGATCGTCGCTATGACGGGATTTCCTGTATTCTCCGGCGTTGTAAGCGGTAAACTCATCAGGCCCATAACAACGTTAAGGATAAAAAATATTAATACCACTTTAAGCAGTTTTTGGCTTAATAAGAATCCTTTTTTTACAGATTCAACTATATTCATCTTAACCTCCCGCTCTTTTCGAGCTTTAAAATTAAAGATACACTATAAATAAAGCGCTGTCAAGACCTTATTGCGTTTATCAAGCTTCTCTTTTACCCTCGAAGGCTTTATAAAGGGTCGCTTGATCCGCGTATTCGAGATTTCCGCCCACGGGCATACCGTAAGCAATCCTGTATAGCTTTATGGCCATGGGCTTCAGCAATTTAACAAGGTAAAGGGCTGTGGCCTCGCCTTCCGTGTTGGAATCGGTCGCGATTATGACTTCTTTTATCTTTTCTTTTCTGATTCTTTTTACCAGCTCGTCGATTTTTAAGTCCTTGGGGCCCACGCCGTCTAAAGGCGATAATGCCCCCAGCAAAACGTGATATACGCCGTTAAAGTGCCCCATCTTCTCTATCGAAATCACGTCGCTCGGTTTTTCTACGACGCACAAAGTCGCCTTATCCCTGGCGTCGTTACCGCATATGTCGCAGAGCTCCTGATCACTCAAGTTATTACAGGTCTTGCAGAATTTCACGCTGTTTTTAAGTTTTACTATTGCATCCGAAAGCTTTTTTGCTTCTTCAGCCGGCTTTGTCAAAATGAAAAAGGCAAGCCGCTGGGCTGATTTCGGGCCTATGCCCGGCATTTTGCTAAATTCCGTTATCAACGCCTTCATCGAACCCGGCAGGCCCTTCATGCTTTCTCCTTATTCCTATTCTCTCTTATATCCACAACCCTTCCCTCAAATATGTCAACCGCTGACTCTACTATCGGGTCTACCCTGTTTGGCCGGTTTTTTCCGGCTTCTTCAATTTCGCTCTCTTCAATACTTGTTATCCCGGATGCGGCGGATTCTTCAATTTGCCCTTCCAGGGCCTCAATACTTAAAGATACGTCTTCTCCTGTAATGCTTTTAATGGCTTCTTCTACGAATTTTTTGTTTGTATTGACCTCTAACGCCTCTTTATGCAATGAATTATTCTTGTTAAACCCTATCGCAAGGACATTATCTTCCACCTTGAGCAGCTTTCCTTCGGAAAGGAACGTAGCAATCGACATTTTTTTGTTCTTTACGAAATTTAAAACCTTGGCCCAGGAGCTTCTTATCTTCTGCAGGAGGAGTATGTCGCGCTCCGCAGCAACTTCTTCTTCCGGTATCGCGGGCGGTTCTGCGGATGGCTTTACAGACGGTCTTACAATTTTTTCGGATTTCTCCGCCGTGGCATGCCTACTTTGAATTCCTCCTCTGGCGAAGGAGGATTCTATCCGTGAAAGCCTGTCCAGAATTTCTTTAATTGAAGTGAGCCTGGTTCTATCAGTCAATTTAATCAAGGAAATTTCCAGGGGAACTCGCGCCAGGTTTGTCTTCTTCATTAAATCCATTGCGGCAGATAATGTGTAGGTGACGTATAAAATTTCATCGAGCGAGAGGAGCTTACTCTGCTCCCGTAACTTATAATAGTCCTCTTCGGAAAGCGTTATGTAGACGCTACTCGTATCCTTTGCTATTTTCGCCACCATAAGATTTCTGAAGTAGTCTATGATGCTTGAAGCTACAAAAATAGGGTCCTTTCCGCTATTTACGAGGCCATCGATGATGTTTAACACATTTTCCTTTTTGTTATTTATTATAGAGTCGGCTAAATCAAAGAGGACATCCTGCTCTAACAAGCCCAGAACCTTCGTAACGTCATGGGCCTGCACTTTTCCTTTTGTAAAGGAGAGGAGTTGATCGAGAATTATCTCCGCGTCTCTCATGCTCCCGTCGGCCTGCCTTGCGATTAAAAAGATTGCTTCATCGTTAACGTCAAGTTTTTCCTTTTTTCTAATCTCCTCTAATTTTTTAGCTATATCCCTTTTGGGTATTTTTCTAAAGTCGAAGCGCTGGCATCTGGAAATGATTGTCGGTAATACCTTGTAGGGCCTGGTGGTCGCAAAGATAAATTTCACATGGAGCGGCGGTTCCTCCAGCGTCTTAAGTAGGGCGTTAAAGGCCTCCTGGGTGAGCATATGGACTTCGTCGATAATGTATATCCGGAATTTTCCGCGCACAGAGGCAAATTTTACATTTTCTCTTAAGTTCCTTATTTCATCGATTCCCCTGTTGGAAGCGCCGTCGATTTCTATAACATCCATGCCTATCCCCCGCAAAATTTCCTGGCAGGAAGCACATTTATTGCACGGCTCGGGACGCGGGCCCTTCTCGCAGTTTAAACTCTTGGCAAGGATTCTCGCAGTCGATGTCTTGCCGACCCCACGCGGGCCGGTAAATAGATACGCATGCGCAACCTTATCCATAGCGATAGCGTTCTTAAGCGTAGTCGCGATATGCTCCTGTCCTATAATTTCATCAAACGCCTGCGGCCTGTATTTCCTCGCAAATGGTAGGTATGCCATATTGGTTTTTCCTTTTCAACAAATACCTTTATATCAAAAAATAGCCCAAAAAGCAACTCAATTACGCCTCTTGGGTATGACCTACGAACAAATCGCCAAAAGTTTAAACGTCGGTGTAATAACTGCTACTAAGGCTTGTAAATATAAAAGGAGGAACTGTTTCTAATTTGTGGCACCACGATATTCCAAGTCTGCATCGGAAGTTCTCAAGTCCATCTAAATATTTTCTTTAGCTTCGCCGGTGGTTTAATTATATATACAACTATAGTAACAAGAGCGATAAATATTGTAGGAATCAATATTACTAATGGATTAACATCCGGATAAACTAATTTTTCGATATAGCGGACTATAAACGAACCGTGATACCCAATTTTAGAATTGTATCCTCCCCTTAAAAAATTTTCCAGTATAGTTAAAGGACAATACTCTCTTAAAAGAGTCAATAGCCCAACATAGACTATACCGCAAAGATGAAGTGTCCTGAATAACCATCTGTCAAAGAATTTAGGGTTAAAGAATCCTCTTAAAGTAAGGAAGAATCCCGAAAGCATAAAGAGTATCCATAAAAAATGTATAACTACGATTAAATCAGCAAAAATTTTGTACAGCAACTTTACCCCGTTAGAAAAGGCTCTGTCCTTCATCCCGTTAGACAAATTTTCTAACGGGGTTTATATTTCTTCTTTAAGTCTCATAACCTCTTGTCTTATTCCTAAGGTTATGGCTTCATAGTCATCTTTAGCGCCTAGTCTCGATCCTTCTTTTTTAAGTTCTTCTGCGTTATGCGGTCTTCCGAAAACAATCGTAACAGGGTGGGGTCGTCTGGGAAAACGATTTGTTCTTGGCCAGGATTCATAGGAACCTTTGATATACACAGGAACCAATCGAATGCTCAGTTCTTTTGCCAATATCCCGACTCCTTTTTTGAATTCTTTAACTTCTCCGTCAATTGACCTTGCTCCTTCGGGAAAGATGCAAGCTGTTTTGCCATTTCTCAAAATATAAGCACAAGCCTGTATCGCATCTATTAATTGCGCGCCAGGGTCGATAGGAATTATTCTGATTAATTTTACGATATTTCTAATTATTGGAACTTCGAAATAGGCTCTATAACCAAGGAAGAACATATGTTTTTTTAACCATCGAGGTAGGGCTGCAACAATTAGGAACCCGTCCAAATAACTACCGTGATTGGGGCAGAGAATAAATGCTTTGTTCGAAGGTAAATTTTTTATTCCAAAAACTTTAACCTGCCAGATAAGTTTAAATATTATATATAACATCCCAGAGACTAATAGCGTGAAAAACCGCGCTATCCAACCGGGAAATAAATCTATTTTTTCAATTATATCTTTGGCTGGATTGGTCTTTAAAATATCACTCCATAAAGATAATCGAGTCTGGATTGCTGAGACTTCCTCGGTCCTTGGTTCTTTCTTTAAAATCAATTTCTCAATTTCAAGAATAAGTTCTCTTACTATGAAAATTTTAACCATTACAGAATCCGGTATGTCAATCTTTAAAATCTTTTCTAATGCAACCATTAATTCCGCGCGCCCTAACGAATCAAGGCCAAGATCGATTTCCAAGTGGTCGTCCAACCGGATTTGCCTCTCTAAATCCGTTTCTTTACTTAAGGTTTTTATTATTTTCTTGGCAATTCCCGAAGAGAGAATTTTAAGGTCTTCACCTGTAAGGGAAATCTCCTCATCTATCTTTCTCAACCCCACGCCCATAAGTTCATCTAAATATCTATTCTTAATTTCAAATCTTTTTAACTTCCCTAAACGTGTCTGGGGTAAATCCTCACTTGTAACAACAAAGCCCATAATCCGTTTGTAGGGAGGGTATTGTTTAGACAGATTCTCCAAATCCCACTTAATCATTCCATAAATATTAACCTCGCCAACCTTGCGGTAATAGTCCAAATCAGGCACAATGACCGCCATAAGCTTTTCCTCTTCTCTTTTACCAGTTGCTAATACGCATAATCCTTTAATAAAAGGGCTCTTGGCATAATGGGATTCCACCTCTTCGGGAGATATATTCTTTCCCGAGCTTAACACAATCAACTCTTTCTTCCTTCCCGTAAGACGGAGATACCCCTCTTTGTCCAGATAACCCAAATCTCCAGAATAGAACCAATTATCCTTTAAAACCTTTCTCGTCTCTTCGACTTCTTTATAGTAGCCTCTCATAACATTAGGGCCTTTGATTGCCACCTCGCCTACGCCGTATTCGTCAGGTTCAGCAATTCTTAAGTTCACATCTGGAATTACTTTCCCCACAGAGCCTATTTTTTGTTTTTTCAATGGATTAAAAGTTGCTACCGGCGATGTTTCAGTAAGTCCGTATCCTTCCAGGATTGTAAAACCGATTTTCACAAGAAACCTTGCTGCCTCTTCATTTAACTTAGCACCGCCACAAGCAAAAAATCTTAAATTTTTTCCGAAGGCACGGTGAATCTTTGACAATGCCAGCTTGGCCAAGTTAATTCCCGTAAACTTTCTCACCAACCACAATATCTCTATAAACCCTAAAAGGGAGAGTCTCATCAAAAACGGGACTTTCTTTATTCCATCTACTATATGCTTATAAAACATATAAAAAAGCTGAGGTACTCCCGTTAATATCGTCACACCTGTCTTTCTCATACACGCAAGCAATTCCTCACTCTTAAGGCTTGAAATGTAGGTAATCTTGCTTTGAGAAAAAAGTGGTATAACGAGGGTCACCATAAATGGAAATGAATGATGCAGCGGTAATATAGACAGAACATTATCTTTATCTGAAAAGAGTTTTAATTTATCAATACTTTGAGAATTGGAATAAAAATTTTCATGGGTTAACATAACACCTTTTGGCCTGCCGGTAGTGCCTGAGGTATAAAGAATAGAGGCGATATCCTGGGGAGATGCCTCTGGCATAGATGTTATGGACTTTAAATCTGATACGGCAGATATCGTTTCCGAAAAAGAAATAATTTCTTCGGACGATTTTTCAATGTCGAGGGCTATGATTTGTTGTAATGAAGGCACGCTATTAGTGAAGCCCGTAAATAACGAAAGTAATTTACTGGAGGTAAAGGCTACCTTGCTTTCTGAATCACTTAGAAAAAATTTTATCTCTTCTTGTCCGGATTGAGGATCAAGAGGGATAGCTATGGCCCCTCGAAGCATAATGCCAAAGTAGATCATTCCCCATTCAGGCCTGTTTTCCAGAACAATAGCGACTCTATCGCCTTTTTTTATCCCCGCTTTAAGTAAAGAATGTGCAACAGATTGAGAGACCCCGTAAAGCTCTTTATAGGTATACTTGACATAGACATCTTCTTTTTTCATTTGCATAACAATTCTATCAGGAAATTGATCAACTATTTCTCTTAATTTACCATGTAGAGTATATAATTTCTTATTCACCCCGCCCTTCCTTTCTTTTCAATGCAATCCCTGTTTTTATCTTTTGCAATCACTTCGTTCTTCATTATATTATTATTCATTGTAATTTTTTTAGGAAGGGCGGGGTTCATCTCCAGCCATCGCTCCTTGTATACTATCTGGAACTTTTTGAAGTATAATAAAGCCCATGACTAAAAATGGCAATAAACTGAGGATAGCCAACCGGTACTTTAAAATCCCCAAAAAGCCGAATCCCCAGACACAAACTCCCCAGATAAGTGGCCCGATAATTGAAGCGGACTTTCCTACTAAGCCATAAAAACCAAAGACCTCTCCTACCATTTGTGGTGGAGATAAATCTACCACTAATGCCCGCGCACTTGTCCAGGTTGCACCTAAACATATTCCTACCAATGGTCCCACAACCCAGAATGCGGTTTTGCTAAAAGATATAACCACCAAAAGGATGCTTATACACCATACCCCCAAGACAATACTTAAAGTTCGCTTTGAGCCGAACCTATCTGTAATGAATCCTGTTACAAATGAACTCAGAATAGCAAAGACTGTAGATATAATATAGAAGGCGATAATCTCATGGTCTGTAAATCCCATAACTTTTTTGGTGTAAACAGACATAAATACAATAAGGGTATTAATAGCATTAAGGGTTATAAATGCAGCAATTAAAAAATTAAAGAGCGCCGGATACTCCCTGATATGTATAAATGTCTCTTTTACTTTCCTGAAACTGTCTATTATTCGAATTCCGAATTTATCTATTCTTTTTACCAACCGATCTTTCACAAATAGAAAACAGGGAAGGGAAAATAAAAGAAAGAGAATTGCCGTAGGGACAAATGCTGCTTGCCTTCCATATCTTAAAACAAATGGTCTGACTAAAAGTAATCCGGCAATCGTGCCGCAATATCCCAGACTTACACCGTAACCGGAGACTCGACCTGTCTGACCTTTGTCGCTTATCTCGGGAAGCAAAGCATTGTAGAATATAGCAGCTGTCTGATAGCAAAAATTGGCAATGGCAAAGAACAGAAGTCCTAAAACTAATCTATTTACCAGTCCTATTAATGCGGTAAAGGCACAACAGATTAAGGTGAAGAACATTAAAAAGGGCATCCTTCTTCCCAGTCTATCTGAAATCGCTCCCATTATCGGGGAAGAGATAGCCGCCAATAACATCGAGCCGGACAAGGCCCAGCTGTATAAAATATCCTCTCCCTTCATATCCACAGTTACCCACAAAGCAAAGTAAAGGGAGATTACATTCATGGCAAATATAGTATTAGCAAAGTCATACATCGACCAGGAGAAGATTGTAAGTTTTCTATTAATCTTCATTGATTACTTTTTGGCTATCCTTGATTTTTTAACTCTACATGGGTAATACATAAAATAATATTGCAAAATAGTGACATATGCTACCGCCTAAGACAAATAAATGCCATATTGCATGGTGGAAAGGGAGCTTATCAAAAAAGTGAAAAATAACTCCCACGCTATAGAGTATTCCTCCCATAACTAACCAGCTTATTCCGCCGAACGGAATCTTTTTTACTATAGGATATACGGCAATAAGTGCAAACCATCCCATTGTCAAATAACTAATGGTAGATAAAACTAGAAACCTATTTACAAAGAACATTTTAAGCACTATGCCTATTAGTGCTAACCCCCAAATTGCACCAAAAAAAGTCCAGCCCCACGGCCCTCTCAATGAAACAAGTGTAAAAGGAGTGTATGTGCCGGCAATCAAAAGATAAATGGCAGAATGATCGATTATTTTAAATATATAGTTTATGCGTCCAGATGAGAAATAAAAACTATGATATAAAGTAGAAGCAGCGTATAGTATAATCAAACTACCGCCATAAATGCTGAAGCTAACAATTCGCCAGGTATCTCCGTGAATCTTTGCCAATACAACAAGAATGACCAAACCTGCTATACTCAAAAAAAGACCAATACCATGTGTGACGCTATTTGCTATCTCTTCTATTAAAGACGACTTATCTTTCTCGTTTTCCATTTACTTGAGGGTCTCGTCAAACCAGCCTGTTATAAGATCTCGCATCCTGTCCGGATGCAGCTGAATAAGCCTTTCTGCATGAAATCCTTTTTCTATTATTACAAGCTTCTTATAACCTTGATAAACATTATATAGCTTTCTGGAATGACGATCCTTAATAACCCAATCCCAACCCCCATGTATAAAGAGTATTGGCGTATGTTTTATTCTGGTTATTGTCTCGATCGGTTTCGGTGGCTGTGTAGTAAGGATATTTGTAACCCGTGCACCTTTTCCTTCCCAGACATCTACGATATTATCTATTAGATCATAGAACATACCGAGTTCCCAAAAATAAAAATCTATGGCTCTAAATTTTGACGGACAACTTATTAATACCATGCTATCTATGTCTTCTCTTAGGGCTGCGGCGTTAACTGAGGCGGCCGCAGCTAGGGAAAAGGCTACTATACCTATATGTTTATACCCTTGAGCTACTGCGTAATCTACTACCGTATTTACATCCATATGTTCCTTAGCCGACCATGAAAACTTTCCGCTGCTATCTCCGTGGCCTCTAAAATCAAAGATTATGACATCATGCTCAGGTAAGATTAAATCTACAGTTTTACGCATCCACCTATTCTTTTTGCTGTTATAAAACCCCGGGCATATTATAACAATGGTGTCAAATCCGCTCCTATAACGTTCATAAGCGATCTTTACGTTATCTTTGGTATACAATATACCTGTTTCCGCCTTTGGAGATGACCCCGTTTTCGCATACCCAGAAGGTATAACTGCCATAAGCGAAAACACAATACAACAAAACCAAATTTTAAATACTACTATGTCGCCGAGTCTCATGGGATAAATACGATCTGGGCAGATAATCTTCTTACCGAATTACTATAAGTCTTGAGCCGATTTCGGATAAGGAATCGGATTTTTATCACATTATCTCCGACGGGGAGAGAAGATTTAAGTCTTATTATGTGGCACATACAAAAATTCAAACCCTTGCATTATTAGACGATATGTATAAAGGTTCGAATTGGTATCACTGGCGGAGGAGGAGGGATTTGAACCCTCGGTACCGCGTTAAGCGGTACAACAGTTTAGCAAACTGCCGCCCTAAACCGGACTAGGCGACTCCTCCTAACTCCTTTATTTGCAAGGACTTACGTAAATTAAGCTCTATCTAAAACTGGTTTCTACGCTGCTCTTGTCTTCCTGATTTCATCGAGGAAAATTTATTATACCTATTAAGATATCTGGGATTACTTGTTCCGATTTTTGAAAAATATTTTTTTACTTCTTCTGGTCTATTAATATATACCGTTTGATGGTTTATGTCGATGACGGGATGATAATTAAGTTTCTCCAGCATCCTTTTAATTGACTTCACTAATGGAATAGAATAATTTCTAAAACTCATCTTTAAATAGCTATATCCTTTCCCGGCTACTTTATAGCTATGCTTATAAACACATCCGTCGGTGTCAAAAAGTCCTCGCAGGCAACTGGCTTGGTATCCCTTTTTCTCAAATATCCAATCGGGAACATCTATCTGATTCGTGACTTTATTTCCTTTTTTGATTCCCATTTTCTCCAAAAATTTCACTAGGTTTGTAGCCGAGACTACTATATTAGATCTCCCGTCTTTCTTTCCTATCTGCATTTTTGAAGATATACCAAATAAATTCTTTACCAGGCGTTAAATATAAAAAGCGTAATCTTGATCTTTCTTTCCGTTAAATGATACAGTAATCTGATGATTGCTAGAAACCCCGCCGTCTCCTAACATGATACCGATAAATTCTGTTAATTTAAATGATTTTTCAGGCCGTTTAATTTCCTTTCTTGTAACAAATCCCAATTTTCTAATTCTCTCTAGAAAGCTGGGGTCAGAAAGAATTTTCTTTTTTGTAGACAAGCCTCCTCTTTTCCTGCTTTCAAGCGTACCCGGTGGGCCATATAGTTCAATGCGGCGTTTGCCGCCTAATTTGCTGGCTTTTTTTACACTCCAATACGGTGGTCGCACTTCTATATCTTCGGGTAATTTTGTACCTAATTTGTAACTTATTAAAAATAAGGGCCAAAATGAAATGTTATTTTTTTCTCTCTTCCAGTCCCTCAAAGTTCTATCGCAAACACACGCAATCTTTGCAAGCTCTGAAACATCCATATTCAATGTAGAAAGAGCTCCTTCCAGGAAATCCCGTTGTTTGCCTTTTCGAAATTTAATTCTTGAATTTAGTTTTACTTCTTGCATTTGTCCCGTTTTTTCTTAAAAAACTCCTGAATCAATGAACGTGATTCGTCTTTTAATAGGCCTCGTTTTACTTTTACTCTATGGTTTAACTTTTTATTCTGCAGAATATTTAATGCGGAACCGGAGGCGCCTGACTTCGGGTCTTCCGTAGCGTAGAAGAGATTTCGTATTCTTGCTAACACCATCGCTCCGGCGCACATCGGACAAGGCTCTATTGTAACATACAGGCCGCAATCTTTCAATCTCTCGTTCTTCAGGTGCGACGCTGCCTGGGTGATCGCTATCATCTCGGCATGAGCGGTCGGGTCTTTTAGGGTTTTTATTTGATTATAAGCGCGGCCGATAATCTCCCCCTTATAAACAATAACCGCTCCGACCGGAACCTCGTCCTTCTCGAACGCGGTTTGCGCCTCTTTCAGCGCCGCCTCCATGTATTTTTTGTGCTTATCAGCCATACCACACTTTTTTCGCCGAAACCAAATCAATGCTAAAGCGGAGAGGGAGGGACAGGCACCCGTTCCTATTCAAAACAGCTCTTTTAACACCAATTTTAACACCAAAATTCACCTAAACTACTCCTTTGTTTTGGGGGCAGGTACCGAAAACTACCAGTGATAAATAACAATCTCTAAAGGATCGGACTCAATTTGTCCTGTCCAAAAATTGTCTAGTTTTTTGTCTGGCTTATCCTTAAAATGTATAATACGGGAACTAGATGTGTTTTCATATATTGCCTTAAGCTGAACAACTTTTGATGCCTCTTCAATTTTAGGAAAATTCCATATATCAGACGTAATATAAATATCAAAAACGTAATACTCATCTGGGAGAAGTGTCCAATAATCAGGGAAGTCCTTTTCCCACTCAATGACCGGATTCTTCTCTATAACTATTTTCCGACCATCAAGTACCATCTCAAAGGAGAGATTACTATATCCCCAAGAACATGATTCATTCCAAAGTGTTTGTGGTTCATCTGATATATTTTTTAGTAAAACGTGAAATTCTGGTTTATTAGTGAAGCTTTTACTAATTTGTCTTTGTCTGTGTTCTAGCCTCTGGGGAATAACAAGGGTTATTTCAAAAGGTGATTCCCTATCTTCAGCATAGGCTATTACAAAAGAGATTAACAATATAACACTAATCAAGAAAAATATTACTTTTTTCTTCTTCATCATTCCTCCTATCTAAACATCTCCTTTACTTTGGGCGTAGTTCTTGTACCGTTTCAGAAGTTGAATTCAACCTGTCCCGCAAGCCCTTTCGCCGAAGGCGAAAAGCCAAGGCGAAAAAAGAGAATCCCGCACTTTTTTCGCCGAGACCAAATCAGTACAAAAGCGTGCCTGGGAGGATTCGAACCTCCGACCTTTTGCTTCGTAGGCAAACGCTCTATCCAGCTGAGCTACAGGCACACATTAAAACCTTAACACCAGATTAAGCAAACCGCCGACTACTATCCCCACGCTAATCATTATAGCGGCCGATTTCAGCATATCCTTTATGCCTAATTCCCGAATCAAAACAGCAAAAGTCGCTATGCAGGGAAAATATATAGCTAAAACCGTGCTTCCTATCACCAGTTGCTTCGTAGTCAAATTAAGCGGTCCCAGCATGCCGATAGCGACATCCTTCCTTAAAAAACCGACTATCAAAGCAGCGATGGCCTCTTTCGGAAGGCCCCATACGTTTCGCAGGAGCGGCGAAAAAATCTTTGAAAGAGCGTCTATAACATGCAACACGTATAAAATATTGACAAAGAGAATTCCGAGAAGGACATACGGCACCGCTTCCTTCAGGAAACTTAAAATGCGCATCCAGAGTTTCTTAAAGACAGCCAAAAGTTGCGGAATTCTATAAGGCGGCATCTCGACTAAAATCTCAGGGCTTTTCCCCTTCATTACTTTATTCAGTATTATGCCTTTAATGATCAAGAGGATAAATAATGTCAGAAATATAAGCACCACGTACGCCCCTCCTCTTTGACCGACCAGGCCGACAATCATCGCAATCTGCGCCATGCATGGTATGGCGATTGCCATAAGGGTCGCGGCGATAAACTTTTCGCGCTTTTCCTCCAGAATCCGTATGGCCAGAACGCCGGGGACATTACAGCCCAATCCTAAAATCATGGGAATAATGGCGTATCCGTGTAGCCCCAAACGGTGCATAAAATTATCCGTCAAAACCGCAAGCCGCGGAAGATAGCCAAAATCCTCCATGACACCCAATACGAAATAAAAGCTAATAATATAAGGTAATACCATAGCGAAGGGAACGTAAAGGCCCGTCGTAAAAAGCCCGAAGGTCTGGGAGTAGTCCAGTTCTCCTTCGATAAGTTTTCCTATAATAATATCGTGTAAAAATCCGCCCGCGCCTAAAAATGCCGATAATTTCATAATGAGGGGCGTCCATATTCTCTCAAAAAATGGATCGGCTAAATATGTAATAAGGTTTTCCGCCACGAAACGGATTACCCAGAACGCGCAAAGCACAACAAGAGCGGCAATCGGAATTCCCGTAACAGGCCTTATGCTCAAATCTTCCAGTCTTTCCAAAAAGGTATGGTGCCGATGGTGTAGCTTTTGAACATCCTCGATTATTTTTCCTATGTGCTTCCACCTTTCTTCGTCTTTAAGCGGGTTTATCTTTTTTGCCTTTGCTTTCGGGATATGCTCGACTAATTCTTTTATTCCTTCCCCTGTCAATCCACATGTCGGAATTACGGGAATGCCCAGGGCTTTCTCTAACTTTTTTACGTCTATCTCTATGCCTTTATGTTTTGTGTCATCCCACATATTAAGCGCTACTATAACGGGTATATCCTGTTCCAGCAATTCTAACGTAAGATAAAGATTTCTCTCCAGATTCGTAGCGTCCACAATATTTATAACAAGATCCCCGTCTTTTATCATCCGGACAGCCACTTCTTCTGCCCTGGAGGTGGGGTGCAGGGTATATGTTCCGGGAACATCTATAATAGCGGGCCGGGAACTATCTATTTTAGTGTACCCTTGAGTAAATTCGACGGTTGTGCCGGGATAATTCGAAATAACCACCTTCGCGCCGGTAAGCCTCGAGAAAATAGCGCTCTTCCCGACGTTGGGATTTCCCATTAGTAAAATTTTATTTATCTTCACTTCTTTCTACCTCGACGAAAATCTTCGCCGCCATGCCAAAACCGATCGCGACCTTAAAATTATCCACTAACACGGTCTGGGGACCCCGCCAGAAACGGGCTCCCACCTTTTTTACTCTCTTTCCTATCCTTACCCCCATGCTCTGGATTCTTCTTGTTGCGCCAAAACCCCCGTCGATCTTCATAACAATACCGGTCTCGCCGGGTTCCATATCTACTAAACTTATTAGCATATTACCACCACTTACCTCGTTTTTGATATGTTTTAATAAAACGTTCTATACTTCTATCATACGTTTTCTCTACATCGGAAGGAAAAAAGCACGCCGGAAACTGTCCGATTTTCCAGTGCGATGTTATACACTCACAACAAACGCCCTTCTTGCTGCAGGATTCGTACGTGCAAGTGCATCTTTTTAGATTTTGTTCCTTTTTACACTCCATATTTTTCTCCCTTTAACTCTTCCACATACATGCGCGCCGAAAATGCCGCAGTCGCGCCGTCGCCGCAAGCGGTAACTATCTGGCGCAAAAGTTTCTTCTTCGCGTCGCCGCAGGCAAAAATGCCTTTTTTCGATGTCTTCATGTTGCTATCCGTGATAACATGTCCATTCTTATCGAGCTTCAAGATGCCTTTCAGAAAATCGGTATTAGGTATATATCCAACCGATATAAATATGCCGTCGCATGGAATTTCTTTTTTCTCGCCGGTTTTTACGTTTTTTATCTTAACCGACTTTACTTTCTCATCTCCCGAAATTGCGATTAAGGTAGAATTCCATATAAACTTTATTTTTTTATCCGCGAATGCTCTTTCCTGTAAAATCTTTGTTGCGCGCAAACGCTCGCGGCGGTGTATCAGCGTAACCTGCCGGCCGAATCTAGCCAAAAATAGCGCTTCTTCTACCGCTGCATCACCGCCTCCCGCAACAATTATGTCCTTATCTTTGAAAAATGCCGCGTCACATACCGCGCAATAAAAGACGCCTTTTCCCTGAAATTTTTCTTCGCCGGGAATGCCTAATTTTCTTGGGCTAGTGCCTACCGCAATAACTACTGATAGGGAAACGACGGATTCTCCGTCCAGCTTTATCTGATACGCTTTCTTGCCGCTTGATTTGGACTCTTTAATGCTTTTTACATCGTCTATTCTAAATTCTGCTCCAAATTTTTCCGCTTGCTTTCTAAATCTATCCATCAGCTCAAATCCGTTTAATCCTTCCGGAAAGCCGGGATAATTTTCGATATCGCTTGCCATAGCAGCCTGGCTTGCTATAGCGGCACTTTCTATCAATAAGGTCTTTAACCCTGCCCTCGAAGCATATATTGCCGCCGTAAGGCCGGCGGGGCCCGCGCCGATTATAACTACGTCGTATGTCATATTTTTCCTCTTCTTTTTAGCGTATCTTTTTCGCTTATGGCTTTTACCTTTTTTCTTCTGGCTTCGTAAATACTGACATACTTGGTATCTTTAAAAAATTTCTTTATTTTATCTAACTCTTTTCTTGGCAGGGGTTTTACCCCGCACGGCCTTAAAGGTGTGTTAATCTGAATTTCGTCGGGTTTAAGCCTGCGGGCAAGATGAGCTATTTCTCCCGCGTAATCTTTATTTTCCTTTACGAACATTATCTGTAACGCGAATTTTCCTTTATACCGTGCCTTGAATTCTTTTAATCCTTTTAGAATATTATCAAATTTTATTGTTTTTACCGGTTTGTTAATCTTCGCGAAAAGCAGATGATTATGCGCGTCGAGTTTCGCAATAACAAAATCCGCTAACAATAAATCCTTTTGAACATCCTTTTTATATATTATGGAAGAGTTCGTCAAGATTGCTATTTTCGCCTTCCTTATCTTTCTTATCTCTTTTATGATTTCGCCCAAATTTTTAGCCAGCGTAGGTTCCCCCGCACCTGAAAATGTAATGTAGTCGAGCTTAAGCGGTGGCAAGGTTTTTATCTCTTCTATAATTTTGCGGGTGGGAACGAATGTCTTTCTTTTGTCGGTTAAAATGCGGGTTTTACCGACCTGGCAGTATATGCAATCAAAAGAACATGTCTTGCCACGTCCCCTGAAAACAGGGTCTATCCCTAAAGACCTGCCTAACCTCCAGGAAGACACCGGCCCATAGATGTATTTAAATCTTCTCTTTACCACTTATTTTCTTAAAAAACGCTTTCTTTCCGCGAGGAGAATAATATCTCTCAATTCTTCGATATTGCGGGCATTCAACCAGCGTTTATCAAAGTCTCCTTGCTGTGCAATCTCAGCAATAGCAGCAAGCGCTCTAAGATGGAAATTGCGTTCGTCTTTAGTCCCGACTAAAACAAAAACTACGTGAACCCGGTCTTGAGTTTCAGGAAAGGCTATTCCTTCTTTGCACCGCGCTAAGAGAATTCCGAATTTGCGTCCTCCTTCGATAATAATATGCGGTATCGCAAGACCCGGACGAATAACCGTACTTGTCTCTTTTTCCCGTTTCATCAACAGGTCAGATATAGTGCCGGAATCGGTATCGAGTTCTGTCGCTAAAAAACCTGACGCTTCTTTAAAAAACTCCTCCATAGTTAAAGGTTTTTCCAGGTCTAGTATTTTGCAACCGCCTATCAGCCGGTCAAACCTGTCTTCGACAATATCGTCTCTTTCTCTTAGAATTTCTTTTAATTCTGTCTCAAGGTAATTTGTCGTCAGTTCTTTGGCGGTAATCCGTTCTATAACATGTATGAGCGCAAATTCTCTTTTTACCCTCGGGCGTACATATATTCTGTACCACAAAAATGCCGTCAAGACGAAAATCGCTGTTATTGTATATGTCGTAACCCCCATCTCGAAAATCAAAAACATTCCCGATATGATGCCCGCTATCTGCATCCACGGATACAGGGGAGAGCGGAATTTTGGCTGGTAATTCTGAATTTTACTCTCGCGCATTATAATAACCGCTAAGTTAACAAATATATATAATAATATCAAAAGAGTGGAAGCAACTTTGACGAGAAGCATTAAGTCAAGAAAAATAATTCCTATTATCATAAACACACCGGTAAAAAGTATGGAATAGTGAGGCGTTCCGGATCGTTTATTTATTCGTTTTAAAAATGCCGGAAGAATTCTATCTCTCGCCATTGCTATCGGATAACGCGATGCTGCCATAATTCCCGCGTTTGCCGTGGAAATAAACGCCAGTATCGCCGCGATTGCCATAACTATATTTCCAAAAATTCCCATAAAAGCGTGCGCCCCGTCTGATATAGGCGTCAGGGAATTGTGTAATTTATCCGGTTCCAGAACACCTGTTGTTATAAATACAACCAGGGCGTAAAAAATTCCCACTATAATCAGGGAAAGAATCATTCCGAGAGGTATGTTTCGGCCCGGATTCTTCACCTCTTCGGAAAGGCTTGCTATCTTAGTAAGTCCGCCGTAGGAAATAAAAATTAATCCAGCCGTAGCAAAAACAGCGCCCTTTCCAAAAGGCGTAAACGGAACAAATCTTGTTATATGGATAGAAGGGAAACCATGAAATATATAAAATAAAAGTACGCCAAAGAGGCCAAAAACAAGAAATCTTTGAAATAGCCCTGCCCCTCTAACGCCTTTAATATTTAATCCTACAAAAAAAAGACAAAGCAAAACCGCTACAATTTTTATCGGAACATTTATAATTAACGCCGCGTACGCGCCCATACCCACAAGCGCAAAAGCGCTTTTAAGGCTCAACGAAAACCAGCTTGCCACCCCACCTATGGTGCCGATAGAAGGCCCCATAGTTCTTGTTATGAAAAAGTAATCGCCGCCCGCTTTAGGCATGGCTGTAGCAAGTTCGGCTTTGCTCAAGAGGGCGGGAAGCGCCAAAAGGCTCGCGATAATATAGGAAAGAAAAAGCGAAGGTCCTGTCTTGGCTGAAGCGATGCCCGGCAAAATAAAAAGGCCTGAGCTTATCATCGCTCCGGACGCTACGCAAAAAATATCCAGAAGGCCGAGTTCTCTTTTTAGCTTCTGTTTCACGCTTACATTCTCTTAGGGAAAGTTAGTGCAATATAAAATCCAGTATGGCCGCCGCCCCATAGACCTTGTTTTCGGTCTGCTGCCAGATAATAGATTGAGGCCCTTCGATAACATCCTCTGTAATCTCCAATCCCTTATAGGCAGGCAGGCAATGCATGACAGAGGCTTCCTTTTTGGCGAGCTTCAAAATACCGGCGTTTATCTGGTACTCTTTAAATACCTTAAGCCTTTCCTCTCTTTCTTTTTCCTGGCCCATGCTGACCCAAACATCCGTATAAAGGATATCGGCATCTCTCGCGGCATCTCCGGGATTTTCGACAATTTTAAGCTTTGCTTTTGTCTTTTTCGCAATTTGTTCCGCGTTCTTGAAGATGTCCTCATTCGGATGATATCCTCCGGGGCACGCTGCCGTCATATTCATACCTGTCATAGCCGCGCCCATGAATAGCGAACAGCATATATTGTTTCCGTCTCCGATATACGCCAGAGTCAGCCCTTTAAGTTCCTGTTTGATTTCCAGAATAGTGAAGAAGTCGCATATTATCTGCGTCGGATGCGTAAGATCGGAAAGGCCGTTAATTACGGGAACGCCCGCATACCTGGCAAGTTCTTTGACGGTCTTATGACTATAGACCCTGGCAACAAGCACATCCAGGTAGCTGCCCAGTGTTTGCGCGATGTCTTTTATTGACTCTCCGCGGCTCTGCTGCAATTCGCCTGACGGAAGATAGACCGTTTTCCCCCCAAGTCTTGCAGCTGCCGTCTCAAAGCTTACTCGCGTCCTTGTGGAAGGCTTTTCAAAAAAGAGCCCCACCACTCTTCCCTGGAGCGTATTTATCACCTTGTGCTCTTTTATTTTCGCTTTAAATGTCTTCGCCTTCTTAAAGATTTGATGTAGCTCCTTCGGCGATATGTCATTTAAAGTCAGAAGCGACTTAGCCATTGTTATGTCTCCTCATGCCCCATTCAATACATCGTGGGTGGGGCAAAAAACATCTTACCTAACAAATAGGTAAAAGTCAAGTTTGTATTCTTGCGGTCAACGCGCCTCGTTCTCTAATTTCGCGTGCACGATGTCTCTCAGGCGGGCAAAATCGCCGGGTTGGAATTCTGTCGTATCGACTGGGGGGAGTACCTTCAGTTTGCCGCATACCTTGGTTTTAAAAATCCAGCTTCCTTTAGGAATAGCATTTCTTGTGCCCGTTATGGATACGGGGAGAATGGGTTTCTTCTCCTTTATGGCGAGCTTAAACGCTCCGTTCTGGAACTCGTTCATTTCGTCTGTGTCGCTGCGGGTGCCTTCCGGGAAGAATAACACGGAAATATCCTTTCTAAGCCAATCGCCGGCTTCCCGATATATCTTCTTAATGCTTCCGAATTGCCCCCGCGTAAGCTTAATGTGTTTGGTAAGCGAGAGGCACCACCCTACGAAGGGTACTTTAAAGAGGCTCTCTTTCGCTATCCATTTGAATTGCATACGGGTTTTATACATCACGGCAATGTCGCCCAGGCTCTGGTGGTTGGCGGTTATCACGTATGCCTGGCGCGGGTTTATATTCTCCAGTCCGCTTACTCGGATATCCCAGTAAGGATTTAAGCCGATAATGGCGTTTGCCCACCAGAAGCACTGCGCGTGAATGATTCTTCTTTTCTTGTCAAAGGGAAAAAGGACTATCGTTAAAAATAGTTCCACAAAAAAAAGAAGAATCGTCAAAGCCGAAGCGACTATCCATACAGCTATCGATAGTACAATTGAGCCCATTAAAAATTCTACTCCATGTGATTCAGCGCTTCCTGGATTAAGGGAAGAATGGATTCTGCCTCTTGCTTCGTTACCCTTCCTAACTTGGCAAACATGAAACCGCCTTCTGCGTCCCTATTTTCTCTTGAGATTTGCAGTTTTTTGGCCCCTTTATTATAGGCATAGACACTTACGGTCATTCGCCCTGATTCACTTTCCTGGGATTTTGAAAACAGACATTCGTCTAAGCTGCTGTTATACGGCATACTTAACCTCCTTTTTTCATTTTAGAATCTTTTATACGGTTCAACAATTACCTTAACGCATCTTTTAGCTTCCGCGACAAGCCCGAAACCGCGACCTGTATCTTTCAAACTTAACCTGTGTGTAATCATTTTGCGCACAGGTATGGATCTCGAGCGGATTAATTCTATGGCCTCTACGGCATCCGACGGGCTATTGGCGTACGAGGTCATCAATTTCATTTCGCTACGCCAGAACTTGTTGACAGGCACGGGAAGCTCGACATCCGGGTCTGTAGCGGCAAAGAATAAAATAGTGCCTCCGCGTTCTGCGCATTGAAGCGCCTGTTTAAAAGCCGGAAAAGCGCCTGTACACACTATTACAACATCGGCAAGCCTGTTATCGTTCATTTCGCGAAAGTTTCCGGGAACGTCTTCGTCGGCATGTATAACCGCATCCGCGCCCAATCGCTGCGCGATTTTCAGGCGATATTCGTTAATATCGGTTGTGATTACCCGCTGAGCTCCCTTAACTCGGGCAAGCAAAAGGTGTAACAATCCTGAAATGCCGCTGCCAAGAATAAGTACGCTCTGGCCTTTTTTTATTCCGGCGAGTCTCTGCCCGCGAATGACGCATGCCAGTGGTTCAATAAACGTTCCCTCTTCAAACGAAATTTCTCCGGGTAAAAGAAATACCCCGCGTTCAACGTTTATTTTCGGCACGCGTATATATTCGGCAAATCCACCGGGGAAATAGTTTGTGGTATGTAAGGTTTCGCAGGCTGTGTGGTGTCCCGCCAGGCAAAAGTGGCACGTATTGCAGGGCACGTGATGGGAGACGAAAACCCTGTCGCCTACCTTGTAGCCTTTCACGTCGTCTCCTATCTCGGCGATTTCTCCGGTTATTTCATGTCCGAGAACAAGAGGCGCCTTTTTAACGCGGTACCATTCCAGAACATCCGTGCCACAGATGCCGCCGGCCAGTACTTTTACGAGGAGCTCTCCCGGGCCGATTTTCGGCGCTGGCATCTCCTCCAGCCGCACATCGCTGTTATTGTAATACATCGCTACACGCACGCTATTTCCTTAAATAACTCATGAGCCTGTCCGGCAGTAGCGTTTTCATGGATAATGGCACGTAGAGCCCGAGCTATGGCTACAGGATGGGCGTCCTGCCAGACATTCCTTCCCAGATTTATGCCGATAGCCCCTTTTTGCATGCCGTCATAGACAAATTCTAATACTTCAAGTTCTGTTTTGCATTTGGGCCCGCCTGCCATAACCACCGGAACAGGGCATCCCTTCACAACCTTATCAAAGTCTTTCTCGCACCAGTAAGTCTTTACTACCCGCGCGCCGAGTTCGGCAGCGATACGACAGCTTAAGGCAAGATAGCGGCTGTCCCGGCTTCCCAGTTCCTTACCTACTGCCGTAACGGCCATTACAGGAATACCGTAGTTCTCGCATTTATTGACAAGCCGGGCAAGATTGAGTAGCGTCTCACGCTCATAATTACTGCCTACAAAGATAGAAATTCCGACAGCAGCGGCATTAAGGCGAATGATTTCCTCTATAGAAGTGGTAATGCTTTCGTTTGCCAGGTCTTTCCCGATCACGCTTGTGCCGCCGGACACCCTCAATATTATAGGTTTATTGTCGGCGGGATCCACGCATGAGCGCAATACCCCTCTCGTAACAAAAATGGCATCGACAAAGTCAAGAAGCGGTTTGATGGTTTCGCCAGGTTTTTCTAAACAGCGCGTTGGCCCCTGAAAATACCCATGGTCTATGGGCAAAAAGAAACAATGCCCGTCAGGTTGAATAAGCCGGTTCAGCCGATTTTTAATTCCCCAGTCCATTTTCATACCTCCCTGCCTGCCGGTAGGCAGGCTCTTACTATTAATGTTTATTTGACAATATATTATGATATGCGTCTTTTGTCAAGGAATTAAAGATTTTTGGCTAAAAATTCCCCTTTATAAGAAAGCTCTTGACATTTTCCGGGAAATATGCTATTCTTACCCTCAAGATAGTGAGGTTATTGCTATTTTTGATGTTTGATTTTGTGAAAATTGTGAGTAGTTAAGCTAACCGCATGTTGGCCTCAGACAGTTGCATACCATTCATAAAGCTCGCAAGTAAGCAATTCATAATTCATTTGTATAACCCCTTAAAGCAGTACCGCACAAGGAAGATGTTATGGCAAAGATAGATATATACAATGAAAGGGATTTTGAAAGGTCGTTAAAGCGTTTTAAAATGCGCTGTTTAAAAGAAGGTATTTTTAGAGAGTGCCGCGAAAGGCGCCATTTTGTCAAACCATCACAAAAAAGGAGGGAAAAAGGAAAAAGAAAGAAATAAGCGTAGAATTGTTGTTTTTAAAGAGATAATGTGAATCAAGAAGGAGAATAAAAGAATGGACGTAAGTAAACTTTATATAGGCAACCTGGATTTTAATACAACCGAAGACGAGATCAAGAGTCATTTCGAGCAAAAAGGGATACAGACCAAATCAATAACCCTGATAAAGGATAAATATACGGGTAGAGCAAAAGGTTTTGGTTTTGTTGAAGTTGAATCCGAAGACGTGCTCCAGAAAGCGATTGAGGCCCTGGATGGCCAAGAGCTTAACGGACGCAAGCTAACCGTAAACAAAGCAAGGCCACCGAGAGAAAGATCCGGCGGATCAGGCTTTGGCGGCGGCGGCGGCGGAAGACACTCAAGATTCTAACGCATAAAATAGCCGAGGTTTAAACCTCGGCTATAATAATAAAAAAGGTGGGTGAAATACCCGCCTTTTTTATGTCGCGAAGCGGCCGTTCGACAGGCTCAGGGCCGTCCTGCGAAGTCCCGAGCGGAGCGAGGGGAGCGAGGTCAAAGGACGACACCCATGTAAAGAGGATGGAATTAGAAAGAATACATAAGCGATGAAATAAAATATAAATCGTTTTTGTCAGTATCGTTAGGGGGACTCGAATTATATTCATCAATAAAGCCTAAACGAAGTGATAATATTTTATTGAGAGATACGGTAAACGCCGTTTCTGAACGTATTCTGTAAGATCCTGAATTGATTAATGTAGGATAGAAATATAAATCCTCCGAAAATGTTGCGTTCTTGAATATGGTCTGTTCGTAAAATAGTCTCGGTATCAGGACCATCTTACTCGTATTTTTTGTCTCGTCCCTATAATCCGTATGTTCCAAACCTACAGCGATTTCGGTTATAAGTTTAGTTTTAGGTAAACCAAAAAACCAATACCCCAATCCTGTTGCGGGGATAAACCTGTAATCCACGTTGGCAAATCTGTCATGGTCGGCTTCTAACCTATAAAAATGATACCATGCCTTTCTTGGACCAAGGCTAAACGCATAACGACCCATTCCATACCATTTCTGTGCATCCATTTTTTTATTCGACGATGAGTAGAGTATGTCTCCTTTAAAAGTCCACTCATCAATATGTTTATTGTTTCTGTTAAGAAAGGCACTTAGAGAGAATTGTTCGGTTCTAGCATTACCCCTAGTCGCATTATAACCGACCGATATTTCCCTTTTCCACTGTATAGCTTTTTCTTCTTTGCTAATAGCTTCTCGAATATTTTTATCTGTAAGAATCTTATTTACAAATTTCTTATTCACAGTTATCGAACCCATTGCTGCAGTTTCTATTAGTATACTATTTTCATCTTGTTTTATTATTTTTCCACTTAATCTATCTCCGTTCTTGAGATAAACTTCATCTGCATGAACATTTTGTAATGTTGGCAATAAAAATAAGACTAGTGTTGTAACTATAATTGTAAATTGAGCAAAATATTTTTTCATATTTAAGTATGCCTACTGTATCTTTCAAACATTCCCTATCAAGACTGGCGGTGGTGTTGGCGGTAGTGTTGGCGGTGTCTATGCCCGTGGAATCTCGAGTGTCTTCTTCGTCTTCCTTGGTACGGTTTTTGGCTCTGGTGATATTTTGATTCTTCAATAAATTTTTCTTTTGGAAATTCAGGGTGTTCTACTATCGGCAAGGCAGTCTTAATAAGTTTTTCAATGCTTCTGACATCCTTGCCCTGCTCAGGTGTCGCAAAAGATATAGCACGGCCTTCGTGCCCCGCGCGGCCTGTGCGGCCAATACGATGCACATAATGCTCAGTGTCATCCGGGAGATCATAGTTTATAACAAGCTCTATGCCTGTAACATCAATGCCCCTGGCAGCAATATCAGTGGCAACAAGTATCTTATACTTTCCTGATTTAAAACCATCCAGGGCCTCTTTTCTCTGGGCAAGTGAACGGTTTGAGTGAATCTCAGCAGCTCTGTAGTTCATTCGCTGTAAGCCGCGTGCAGTCTTTTTAGCGCCCATTTTTGTCCGGGTGAAGATAAGTACCGGACCGTGATAGCGGTCAAGCAGCTTTATTAAAAGCTGACGCTTTGAGCTTTGCTTAACAATAAAGACTTCCTGTATAATGCGCTCCGCAGTAGTTCCTGAGGGAGCGACTTCAACATGTACAGGGAGCTTCATGTGCGCGGCTGCCATTCTCACGATTTCTCCTGGTATAGTTGCGGAAAAAAGCATGGTCTGTCTGCTTCGTGGAACAAATTTAATAATTCTTTCAATCTGCGGCAGAAATCCCATGTCAAGCATACGATCCGCCTCATCCAAAACCAGGACATTTACATCAGCCAAAAGAACTGTGCGTCGCTCCATGTGATCGACAAGACGTCCGGGAGTAGCAACCAGAACACGCGGGTTTTTTCTTAATGCTTTTAGCTGCAGATGCATGGATGCACCGCCTATAATAACAACTGTCTTTATGCCAAACGGCTGGGCAATCTTCTGAAACACCTCATTAACCTGAGTAGCAAGCTCCCTGGTAGGTACAAGAATCAGCGCGCGGCCCTTTCTCTGGGAAAGGCGCTGGATAATAGGAATGGTAAAGGCAAGTGTCTTGCCAGTGCCGGTCTGCGCAACTCCTATAATATCTTTGTCTTCTATGGCAATGGGTATGGTTTTATGTTGAATCGGCGTAGGAACCGTAAACTTCATTCGATCCAGTATGTCCAGTATTCTCGGGGCAATCCCAAGGCCGTAAAAAGAAATGTTTGTCTGGCGTTGAATTTGTGTCATTATAGTTCATAATAACACTATTGGATGGCATTGTATACAACTATTATTTTCTTATGATGGGCGCAAGAAGTGTTTGAAATTTATCTATGTTTGTAACTATATGTAAAATAAGCAGTTAGGTAAGTCAAAAATTAATGGCGGAGAGGCAGGGACAAGCCCCCGTTCCTATTCAAAACTGCCCTTTTAACAGCAATTTTAACACCAGATTTCACTTGTTGTGCTCCAATAGCTCTATTATCTCATCTTCCTCGATAGCCCTAAGATTCTCTATTACCTTCTTACGCCATTGTCTGTGTATTTTATTGAAAATACTATTTATTTCATCTTGGTAATTATGTCGCAATAGTTCTCGAAATACTCGCAGTGCACCTTCGATATCTCTATCATGTTTATCTATTTTTCTCCTTCGTTTGAATATGATGAATTTATGTAATGCATATGCGGCAGGATGGGGCAATCTTATATGTAATCTTTCCGCATTAACGGATATAGTATTAGCGATGAGGAAATCTAAAAATCGTAACGGCTGCGCATTTATCGCAAGTTGTGGAATAGGATATGGTTTATCATGTCCGCGTCCTCTTTCTGGAACAAGAAACTCAATAGTTAAATCGGGATGTTCGAGTTTTATATAACCTTTAGAGCCTTTATATGTTTCAAGAAACCCTAAATCTTCTACTAGATTAAAAATATTGATTTCTTTATCAAACTTAAATGGTACGGGTATTAAAAAATCGATGTCTTTGGTTCTGATATATGTAGAATACTCTTTGGATTTGAAATAATATTTATAAAAATAGATAGTCCAACTGCCGATTAAAACAATGTGTCTAAGTATACCAACTTTCTCAAACCTATTTAAAACTTCTAGGCATATATTAAACGTCTTCTTTTCCATGCAATGACTTCCTTAGAAATTTTATTCTCTTGCTTAACTGGCGAATCATTTCTTTATACTTTGCTCTGAGTCGTTTTGATTTTTTGAATTCAGCAATAAATTCTTTTGATAATTTCTTACCTTTGTAAACAAATTTAACACGTTTCCCGTCTCTATAAGCCAGATAATAATATTTATAACCTTTTATTTCTTTCTCTATTAGGCTACCACCCGGATATTTTTTAAGAGCCTTTTCGTAGTCCTTTTTTAACCTTATAGAATTCTCAAGCTCTTCCCTAAGAACCCCTTTAATAACACCCATGACAATACTCCATTTTGTTACCAAACAAATTACTAGATATAGTATACCTTGTTTGGCAACAAAAGTCAAGTAAAGTTACCAAACAAAATTGTAAAATGTAGGGTATTTGTTTGGTAACAAGTCTAAAAAATTACCCAACAACATTGTTTGTTTTAGGTATTATTGGGTAATATGGCGGAGAGGCAGGGATTCGAACCCTGGGTACCTTTCGGTACACACGCTCTCCAAGCGCGCCGTTTAAACCGCTCACGCACCTCTCCAAAATCACGCGGAAGGAGCAGGATTCGAACCTGCGGTACTCGTTAAAGTACAGACGCTTTCGAGGCGTCCGGTTTAAACCACTCACCCATCCTTCCACAATTTATAAAGAACGTTTAAGAAGATTTTAACTTCATTATCCTGCTATTCGCAGGATCGAGTTTACATATTCTATTTTTTTTATGTTCTAAAACCTTTGGAGCGTTTACTACTTCCTCGAAGCCTCCTCTTTTAAGAAAAGCAGGTTTGTGACTAATGCTGTATATGGGTTTTTCGGGATTTTGTCTTTTTGCCTCTTCAGTCAGAAATAAAAGCATCTTTACGCCAATGCCTTTTCCTCGGTGGTAATAATCAACGCCTAAAGACGCTATTTCAAAATATTCCTTATGGTCCTTTATTCTCCCGAATGCGACTGTTTTACCACTATTTTTTGCAACAAAAAATTGTTTCCAGTTCACGTCGGCGCTATCCAGAATATATTTTTTCAGTTTTTCTTGAATATAGGGCCAGTCTTTTTCTTTCGCTCTTTCTATTTTTATCTCTTCCATATACAATTCATATTCCGCACTTTTTTCGCCGAGACCAAATCCATTCAAGAATAGTATTGTCTACTCCCCCTTCCTATTAGGAAGGGACACAGGCCGCCGCAGGCGGCCGTCATAAGGGAAACCTTGGGTTTCCCTTTGAAATGATTTGGCGTCAGCCTCAGCCGAAGGCTGAGGTTTCTGCCGAAAAAAGAGAATCCCACACTTTTTTCAGCAGAAACCAAATCAGTACAAGAGCGGAGAGGGTGGGATTCGAACCCACGTGACTCGTGAGAGTCAAACGGTTTTCAAGACCGCCCGGTTATAGCCACTTCCGTACCTCTCCCTCCTTTAAGTAAGTAACCCACTAAAAATATTTGAATAAATATCTTTTGAATAAATAAATGTCTTTTTTGCAAAAGCTACAAAAGATATATCCTTGGAGATAAAACTCAAAGCTAAAAACGCAATAGAGATATTTGCTACATATATAAGAAGAACGGAAAATAGATACCCTGTTCTCAAGATATCGGGCTGTCGCCTTTTCATTACTTCTACAGTCATAATAAGATGGAAACTAATCGCAAATCCTATTAAGAAAATAAACTCATTAGAAAATTTCGACATATTATAAAATCTGGACAGAATCCAGTATAATAAAAACAAGAGCATTGCGTGAATCGGCACGAAATAAGGGCTTAACCTGATAAACAAATTGGTTTTTGTCGCCGCAACAGTCCCGCCCTCATGCGAGATCTGAAAAGATGTTACTTTGCCGCCGCAAAGCCATATTGCTAGTACATGAACTACCTCATGGCCCCACGCGTAGATATACATGGGTTTTAAAAAAATTATATGGAAAATCGGATAGACAAAAAATCCGCCTACAAGCCAAAGGAAATTAACATTGACGAAATCCAAATGTCGCAGGCCTTGAAGGAATGCCTTTGTCGACGATATGACAACGGGGATAAAAAAAATGGCGATAAGTACTTTGAAAATCTTGCCAAACATATTTTATGCAGGTTTTATCACTTTAAGCCTGTCTAAATAAAAACGTAACGGTCTCGGAATGTTTACGCTGCCGTCCTTATTCTGGTGAATCTCTAAAATAGCGATTACAAGCCGCGCTAAAGCAACGCCTGAACCATTTAGCGTATGAATATATTGTAGCTTCTTCGATTCTTTAGACTTAAATTTTATGTTTATCCTGCGAGCCTGAAAATCCGTAAAGTTGGAACAACTCGATACCTCAAGCCATTTTTTTATGCCCGGAGCCCAGAGTTCTATATCGTAACACTTGCTTGCCGCAAAACTCAAGTCACCCGTAGAAAGCGCGACAACCCTGTAAGGCAATTCCAGCGCCCGAATTACCTCTTCGGCATCATTTAAGAGTTTTTCAAGTTCGTCATAAGAGGTTTCGGGTTTTACAAATTTGACCAGTTCAACCTTATCGAACTGGTGAACCCTCGTAAGGCCTTTTGTGTCTTTTCCGTATGAACCGGCTTCCCGCCTGAAACATGCCGTATACGCCGTATAACAGATGGGCAGGCGCTCTTCTTCTAAAACTTCATTTGCGTGAATATTCGTAACAGGAACCTCTGCTGTCGGAACTAAAAAGAGGTCCTCGTCTTTTAATCTATACATATCCTCCTCTAATTTTGGAAGCTGTCCTGTTCCGGTCATGCTTCTTCGGTTTACCAAGAACGGAGGAAATACCTCTGTATAACCGTGCTTTTTTGTATGTAAATCCAGCATAAAATTGAATAGGGCCCGTTCGAGCCGCGCGCCTAATCCTTTATATAAGACAAAGCCGGTTCCTGCGATTTTTGCGGCTCTTCCAAAGTCGAAAATATCCAAAATCTCGCCGATTTCCATATGTGTTCTTGGCTCAAACTTAAATTTCGGCAATTTACCACATTCTTTAACCACTTTATTTGACTCCGGGCCAAGCCCTACAGGAATAGATTTATGGGGTATATTTGGGATATTATATATAAAATCCTTGAATTTTTGCTCTATTCCCTCCACTTTAGCTTCAATTTCGCCTATTTTTTGGGATACGCCCTTCATAGAGCTGATTAACTCCTTTGGATTCTTCTTTTCCCGCATCATCTTACCGATTTTATCGGAAACTTCGTTCTTCTGACGCTTTAAGCTTTCCACTTCCGTAAGAAGTTTGCGCCTTTCTTTGTCTATTTTCAAGAATTCGTCAATATCTACCTTTTCACCCTTATCCCTTGCGGCTTTCTTTACTACTTCCGGATTCTCCCGTATAAACTTTATATCAAGCATAACTTCCCCTCACCCTTTTAACACGCAAAGTGGTCGCATACGAGCTACCCGCTTCGATATACCTGCTTCATGAACGACATGAACAACTTCAGTTACATTCTTATAAGCTTCCGGTGCCTCTTCGGCTAATGTGCCGCGGCCCGCAGCCATCACTGATATTCCTTTCTCGGCAAGTTCCCCGGAAATAGACCTTCCCCGACACGCGGAGATAGCTGCTTTTCTTGACATAAGCCGGCCTGCACCGTGGCAGGTGCTAAAAAACGTTTCTTCGGCTTTCTGGGTTCCGACTAATAAAAACGAATGCCTTCCCATATCACCCGGTATTATAACGGGCTGGCCTATTTCTTTATACTTTGACGGTAAATCAGGATGGCCTGGAGGGAAAGCGCGTGTCGCGCCTTTTCTGTGCACGCATAAAAGTTTTTCTTTTTCGTCAATGTTATATTTTTCAAATTTTGCTATATTATGGGCGACATCGTAAATCAAGTCCATTCCTAAATCTTTAGAGCTCCTGTTAAAAAATTTCTCAAAAACCTCACGCACAAGATGCATAAGGCACTGTCTATTATTCCAGGCATAGTTTGCCGCGCACTTCATCGCGCCAATGTAAGCTTGCCCTTCCGGCGACCTCACCGGAGCGCAGGCAAGTTGTCTATCAGGAACAGAAATTCCATATTTACTTAGCACGCCAATCATGCCCTTTGAATACTCATCGCATATCTGATGACCAAAACCGCGCGAACCGGAATGTATCATTATTGTAATCTGGCCTTTTTCAATATTAAAAATTTCCGCACATTTTTCGTCATAGATTTCGTCTACAAGCTGAATTTCAATAAAATGATTTCCGCTTCCGAGCGTCCCTGATTGCTTTTTTCCTCTCTGATACGCTCTATCGGAAACCTTCGACGGATCTGCGCCTTGCATTTGTCCGTTTTCTTCGGTGCACTCCAGATCTTCTTTTGTACCAAATCCTTTACTGACAGCCCATTTTGCGCCGTTTGTTAATATTTTTCTCTCTTCATTAACGTCAACTCTGATTTTTCCTTCGGAGCCGAGACCGGCTGGGACGTGGTTGTAGAGGGCAGTGACTAAATCTTTAATTCGCGGCTTTATTTCTTTTTCAGTCAGGTTTGTTTTTACAAGCCGGACGCCACAATTGATATCGTAACCCACGCCGCCTGGCGTAATTACGCCTCCATCTTCGATATCAGTTGCCACAACGCCGCCTATGGGTAGCCCATAACCCCAGTGAATGTCAGGCATTGCCAATGAATACTTTACAATTCCCGGAAAGTGCGCCGCATTCGCGACTTGTTGCGGCGCTCTGTCGCGTTCTATACTCTCAAGCAAATTCTTGTCAGCGTAAATTACGCCAGGCACTCGCATACCCGGCATATAGCTCTTAGGTATGCACCATCTGTAATCGTCTATTTTTTCTAACCGGCCCTGCCAGATTTGCATATTACACGTCAAATACTATATCTACGCTACACCCTTCGTCCGACTCTCTTATATTAAGGTCGTGGTATGTAGCCGCTTTTATCTCGGTTTTTAATCTGTTTCTGTTTTCTCCGATATGCCTGCCGTAGACTTTCACCATAAGTTGCTCTTCGCTTAAGAAACTGACCTCAAATTCAAAAAATATAATGCCTTTTGTGTAGAAATTATAGAGTAGCTCGTCCAGCCAGGAAACTAAAAGCTCCTCTTTCGAAGGAGCTTTTAAATTTACGTCTATGGATACGGAACTTTTTAAGCCTTCAAGGTCGGCTATGATATCGAACATTCCATAAGCTGCGTTAATAAAAAGTTCCTTTAAATCCTTGCCGTATACTCTAATTGCTATGTCCGCCGTGTGCGGAATCTGTTCATACCGCTTCATATTTTTCCTCTAATGGGAAAAAGATTGTTAAGAAAAAACCGTAGGTTTTGTCTTAACTCTAGATTGCGTTATTCTACTCCCCTTCCTATTAGGAGGGGGTACAGCGAGCGAAGCGAGCGTCATAGGGGGGAACCTGGGTTCCCCTTTGAAATGATTTGGCGTCAGCCTCAGCCGAAGGCTGAGGTTCCTATTGAAAAAAGAGAATCCCGCACTTTTTTCGGCAGGAACCAAATCAGTATAAGAAGTACCCCGCAGAGGACTCGAACCTCTCACAATCGCCTTAAACACTATTGTTACCCTACCATAAGATAGAGGGCCAATTCGGTTATATTGGCCTCTGCATATCGCTATGCAGGTCAGACTATACAATCTTCGCGAAATATAAAATTTCACGAAGTCCTGATTATAGTCGTTGAACCTCCCCCGTTCTTGCACGCAAGGGCGGGGTTTGGCTGCGGATTGTCTGCATCGCTGTATTTTTACCTGATACGGTAACAGCGAATACGCCAGAGTTTCCCGCAATTTACAGGATTTTCATCTATTAGTTACCTAATAGCGCCCCTTATTAAAAAAGGGCGGTGCTCTACCAGATGAGCTAGCGGGGCACGATTTAACCTTCTTCCAAAGAACAATTCTATTTTTTTATAGCGTAAGAAAAAATTGCTGTTCTTAAAATTTCTCTTTTCTCTATTTCTTCCTGCCATATACTATTTTTACGACAGGGGTTCATGCAAATTAATGGTGAAAAATTTATCTCTCGCATGAAAGCAATAAGATTTTTTCTGCCACCGATTTCTATCGCCTTACTATGTATATCTACTCTTGCATTTATGCCAAATTCCTGTAACAGATCTGCTATCTCTCTTAATATCTTATCTGACTTCTGATAACCCCTTACTCGTCTTTTATCCTCACATTTGTAATAAACATTGCCCTCGTCATCGAAAAATGCTTTCAAAAATGCTCGCTTTTCTTCCTTTGTAGCTTTTGTTTTCAAATAAGCTGATATTTCGTTTATTCTTTCTTTTATATATGCTGCAAACTCCACATTGTGAAAAGCCACGACAGTAACTCCATTTTTCCGAACATGTATCTTTGGCTCAATTCCAAAAACTCGTTTAACCAACACTTTGAGATGCTCAATCTGATATTTTGAGCGGTTATAATATGTGCATCCGCCTTGGCGTACATGGCCATCAAACATAAAATGAGCTACTACATGGATAATTTCAGGATTCCAGCCCAATGGTTTATTTATGTTTCTACCTGGTAAACAAATACCCTTTCGGGGATTTGTTCTGTTTCTGAGTAGTAATTCAATTTTTCTCTTCAGAATCTCGTTTTTCTGATCTTGCGTTAATTCGACTCCCTCTATATAGCCGTATACCGTACTTTTAGGCAGTCTTGTCTTGGCCATTATAGAGTTCAAAGAAAAACCTTGTTCCCTAAGATTCCTACATAGTTTTTTAATATATTTTCTACTCTTATACTTCATAACAACAAAAAAAGCGGTGCTCTACCAGATGAGCTAGCGGGGCATTAAACTTCTTGAATCTCTTTCTCTTTATTAGCTAAATGGTTATCAATCTCTTTTGAGTATTTGTCAATGAGCTTCTGAGTTTGGTCTTTATATTTAAATTTTTCGTCTTCCGTAATTACTTTATCTTTTTGTAGCTTATCGATATCTTCATTGGCAACGCGCCTTGCCGTGCGCAAGGAAATTTTTCCTTCCTCCGATATTTTTTTCAAAACCTTGGCCAGTTCATCCCTTCGTTCTTTCGTGAGGGAAGGAATGGAAATTCGAATGACCTTTCCGTCGTTATTCGGAGTAATTCCGAGCCCTGAGGCAAGAATGGCTTTCTCAACGTCTCCGAGTATGGAACGATCCCAGGGCTGGATAACAATAAGACGCGGTTCCGGAGTCGAAATGCCGGCTAATTGTTTAAGAGACATTGAGGTATCATAACAATCGACTTTTACCCCCTCTACAAGGGCTGAATGCGCCCTACCTGTCCGTATGGTAGAAAATTCTCTTTCGGTAGCTTCAACCGTTTTTTTCATTTTATGTTCTACGTCTCCCAATACCTCTTTTGCCGTCGCAGCCAAGAAATCACCCCCTATCAATAAACAAGCGTTCCTATCTTCTTCCCCATAACAACTTTTTTTATATTCCCTTTTTTATTGATATTAAATACTATGATGGGCAGGTTATTGTCCATACATAAACTTATAGCCGTTGCGTCCATAATCTTTAAACCTTTTTTCAAAACGTCTATATATCGCACTTTTTTGTATTTTCTCGCGTCCCTGGATTTCATCGGGTCTTTTGTATAAATACCGTCGACCTTTGTGGCTTTCAGGATAATATCCGCCCCGATCTCCGTCGCCCTTAAGGCAGCTGTTGTATCGGTCGTAAAATACGGATTACCCGTCCCGCAGACAAATATAACAACTCTTTTCTTCTCCAGGTGCCTGATAGCCCTTCTTCTTATGTAAGGCTCTGCCAGGGCCTCCATCTGTATAGCTGTCTGGACACGCGTAAAAACGCCTATTCTTTCTAAAGCGTCCTGAAGAGCCAAACCGTTGAGAACCGTGGCAAGCATTCCCATATAATCTGCGATAGCGCGGTCCATTCCCTTTTGCGTTGCCGCTTCCAGCCCCCGGAAAATATTACCTCCGCCGATGACAACGGCAACTTCACAGCCGAGGTCCTTTACCTCTTTAATCTGCCCGGCAATCGAGAGCATCACGCGAGGGTCAACGCCGTATTCCGACTTACCCTGAAGCGCTTCGCCGCTTATTTTAAGAACTATGCGTTTATACTTTGCTTTCATCTTCGCCCAATTGATAGCGGACAAATCTTCTTATAACGATATTTTCGCCTATCTTTGCAATTAGCGCGTGAAGTAGTTCCTTAATTTTTATTTTTGGGTCCTTAACAAAGGGCTGGTCTAAAAGACAGGTTTCTTCGTAAAATTTCTCCAGCTTACCCGCAAGAATCTTATCAAGTGCCTTTTTCGGTTTATTTTTTATAGTGGCCATGAGTATTTCTTTCTCTTTCTCCAGCGTACTTTCGAGGACCTCTTCTCTTTTTACATATTCCGGCTTTGTGGCGGCAATTTGCATGGATATATCTTTTACAAATCTTTTAAATTCTTCATTTCGCGCCACAAAATCTGTTTCGCAATTAACCTCAACCAAAACGCCGATTTTGCCGTTCATATGAATGTAGCTTTCTACGCGCCCGTCTTTGGCAGCGCGACCCGATTTAAGGGATGCGAGCTTTATTCCTTTTTTTCTCAATATTTCAATCGCTTTTTCTATGTTCCCGGCTGCTTCCTTAAGGGCTTTTTTACAATCCATAATGCCGGCCTGAGTCTTCTCTCTGAGCTTCTTAATAGCATCTAACATAACAATACCCTTCCCTTACCCTTACCTATTAGGGGAGGTTTAAACCTCCCCTACTTACTGGTAGGCCTTTTTCGCCTTACAGGCTCATCGCCTTTTTCTTTTTCCGAGGCTTTCTCCAGGCGTATATCCCCCTCTATTAACTCTTCAGCTTCTTTTTCATTTACCTTCTTCTCTGTCTCCTCAAAGGGTGCTTTTTTAGCTTTTTCCATATCTTTTTTACCCGCTAAAAACTGGTTTCTTCCTTCGAGCACGCTTCTGGAAACAAGCGACGCTATAAAACTTATGGATTTCATCGCATCGTCATTGCCGGGAATAACGTAATTTATTTTATCGGGATCGCAATCCGTATCCACTAACGCCACAACGGGGATGGAGAGCTTATTGGCTTCGTGTACGGCGATTTCTTCTCTTTTAGAATCAACGACAAATAATGCCCCCGGCAGCCGGTCCATCGATCTTATACCTTGCAGGTTCTTCAGGAGATTTGTGATTTTTTTATCAATCGTGGCTCTTTCTTTTTTAGAGAGGCTTTCATAGGTGCCGTCTTCTTTCATTTTTTCGAAAGATTCCAGTTTATTCACGCTCTTTCTTATGGTAAGAAAATTCGTAAGGGTGCCGCCGAGCCATCTATGGTTTACATAAAACATATTGCATTTTTCTGCTTCTCCCTTAATAATAGACTGGCTTTGCTTTTTGGTCCCCACAAATAGAATATAACTGCCTGCCGTTGCCGCCTCATTCAAGAATCTACAGGCTTCCAGGAGAAATTTCGCGGTCTTTTCAAGGTCTATGATATATATACCTTCCTTCTCGCCAAATATAAATTTCTCCATCTTCGGATTCCACTTTTTCGTCTGATGCCCGAAATGTACCCCTGCTTCCAACAATTGTTTGACTAAAGCCTGTTCCTTTTTTGTCGCCATATAAGTTTATCCTCCGTTTCTTAAGTTAATATTATAGTTATAAGACATATAATGTCAATATAGTATTCTAGTATTCATCCCTGAATTGCATATCGTATAGCCTCCTATATAATCCTCCTCTTTCCATAAGTTCCCTATGCGTACCCGTATCGATAATTTTACCTTTGTCCAATACAACTATCCTGGTAGTGTGTTTTATAGTGCTTAATCTGTGAGCTATAACAAATACTGTCCTTCCTTTCATCAGGCGGTCTATGGCCTCTTGCACATATCGTTCGGACTCGGTGTCCAGCTGAGAGGTCGCTTCGTCAAGAATGAGGATGGGCGGGTTTTTAAATATAGCCCTTGCGATAGCAAGCCTTTGCCTCTCGCCGCCCGATATCTTAAATCCCCTTTCCCCGACAACAGTATCATATTGCAGGGGCAAACCCATAATAAAGTCATGGGCATTGGCGACCTTTGCGGCTTTAATAATGTTTTCCCTGGAATAATTTTTGTCGCCATAGGCAATATTGACTGTAACCGTATCGTTAAAAAGCAGCATCTCCTGGGTTACAATGCCTATCTGGTTTCTCAAGGATTCAAGTGTTACGTCTCTTAAATCTATATCGTCTATCCTGATACTCCCCTTTGACGGGTCGTAAAAACGCGGTATCAGGTTGATGAGGGTAGTTTTGCCCGTGCCGCTTAGCCCCACGATGGCTACAATCTCGCCTTTTTTTATATCTAAATTCACGTCTTTAAGGACGTAATCTTTATCGTATTTAAACCAGATACCCTCCAATGATACATGCCGTGATAGTATGGCGAGTTCCCTTGCTCCTTCTTTCTCACTTATGCTTTCTTCGGTATCCAGAATTTCGAAAATCCTTGTTGCCGCCGCAAGAGACTGTTGCAAGACCGCATACACCTTGCCCAATCGCTTAACAGGTTTCAGCATCAATAGAATAGAACTCAAAAATACTACAAAAGAACCCCATGAAAGGGTGCCGGCTATGATTTGCCTGTAAGCCAGGTACATAACTATCACGAAATATATCGCGCTTGTAAATTCGTTTATCGGGCCTATGGCATTAATCCTTTTTACGGCCTTCATTGCCAGTTTATAAAAACCTATGTTTTGATTTTTAAATTTATTGTATTCGTATTTCTGCATAGAAAAGGCTTTTACTATGCGCATTCCGGTTATTATTTCAAAAAGTGTCATGTTTATATCGCCCATTTTTTCTTGAGTCTCTGTCGTTATTTTACGGAGTCTCCTGGATATTATAACAGCCGGCAAAAGTATACATGGAAATAAAATTATACTGGTAAATATGAATCTAAGTGGTATACCAAAAAATATAACAACGCATACTACAACCGTAAAGTGACTTATAATCTCCAGCGGCCTTAAGATAAGGTCGAGTAGCCCCGTGCTTATCGAATCTCTTACAATGCTGGCATCGTAGGTTATGCGGGACATGAGTTTTGCGGTCGGGTTCTTGCTATAGAAGTACATGGATAATCTCAGTAATTTCTCATATATAGCGTCTTTTATATCTTTTACAACTCTCTGACTGACATCGTTCATAAGATAAACGTGAAAGAAATCGAAGAGGTTGCGTAGTAAAAAGTATATCAGCGCCCCTACAAGCAGTATTGTCACCAGTCTCATCGTCGGCAAAGCATTTATTTTGTCAATGAGAAGCGTTATAAAGAGCGGCGCTTTAACGTGCGAAGGAATAGTTATTTCCGAGCCCCGCATAATGTTGTCAACTACAGGTATGAGCGCGGTCGGCGAAAGGCCGTTCAAAACGCTATATATAAGCATGAAGATAAAAGCCAACGCCAAAACCCACAGGTGCGGCTTCACAAACCCTATCAATCTCTTATAATCTCTTATATCTTGCTTCATAAATGTAATTTCACTCAGTTATTAGCATAAAATATTATCATATATAGCGCTTTTTGTCGAGGGAAAAAACGCTTGATATAGAAAGGTGGGTGTGGTAGAATTGGGATTTACAAATTAAGGGATATAAGATGGTTAAAATTAATGTTGGCGTTGTCGGGGTAGGGTATCTCGGTTCCCGGCATGCCCGCGTGTATTCCCAGTTAAAGAGCGCTAACCTTGTCTGCGTCTGCGACATTGATAAAAAGCGGGCTAAAAAGGTGGCTAAAAAACACAGGGTCTGGTATCTTCCGGATTACCGGACTCTCTTCGATAAGGTAGATGCCGTCAGCATTGCCGTTCCGACAAACCTTCATTATCGAATAGCAAAAGACTTCCTGAATAACGGCATCCATGTCCTAATAGAAAAACCTATCACAAATACCGTCGATGAGGCGCAAGAGCTCATTGATATCGCGGATTCTAAAAACCTCACCCTGCAGGTGGGGCACATCGAAAGATTCAATCCTGTAGTAAGAGCGGTAGAACCGCTTATTAAAAACGCGCGTTTCATCGAGTGCCATAGGTCTGGTCCCTACAGAAAAAAGAAACGCGTCAAGGACGTGGGTGTTGTATTAGACCTTATGATACACGATATAGATATTATCCTGTCTCTTGTAAAATCCGAGGTGGAAAGTATCGAAGCGGTCGGGATAAGCACAATATCGCCTTACGAAGATATAGCTAACGTCCGCCTTAATTTTAAGAATGGCACGATTGCCGATATCACCGCCAGCCGTGTTACAAAAGAGGAAGTACGGCAGATAAAGATATCTCAGGAAGATATATATATAACATTGAACTACCTTCACCAGGACGCATTTATAGTCAGAAAGGCAGATAATAAAGTATTAAAGAAAAAATTAAAAATAGAGAAAAAGGAACCTCTTAAACAAGAGCTTAAATCTTTTATAGCGTCTATCCAAAACAATACAAGGCCTATTGTTTCCGGAAGGGAAGGGAAGATGGCTCTTGGCGTGGCCATGGACATCCTGGAAAAGATTAAATCCTCTAAAAAATAAATGAGGCCACAACTTACGGACCACGAGCGAAGCGAAGTGGGGCATAAGTTGTATGGCCGAATTTATCCCGAGGGCACGAAGTGCCTGAGGGATCTCAAGATGAATGAGATTGCTTCGCCCTTGACGTTTTCAATGTCAAGGGCTCGCAATGACGGAAAAAAAGAATGACAAAATATATCCTCGTATCCGCCGGAGAAGTTTCCGGCGACATTCACGCCGCTAACCTCATTAAGAAGCTTAAAGAATTGAATCCAAGCTTGCGCTTTTTCGGAATCGGCGGAAAAAGAATGGAGCAAGCCGGTGTAGAACTCGTCGAGAGAATGGACAAATTTTCCATCGTGGGTGTGTGGGAAGCATTAATAGAACTTGGGAATATATACAAAATTTATAAAAAAATTACGGAAAAAATCAGAATAGAGAAACCCGATATCGCGATTCTTATCGATTACCCGGGTTTCAATTTAATCCTTGCCAGAGAATTGAAAAAAAGAGGCCTTAAAATAGTCTACTATATCACGCCGCAAATCTGGGCCTGGGGCGGTTTCAGGGTACATCTATTCAAGAAATACATCGATAAGGCAATAGTAATTTTAAAATTTGAAGAAGAGCTTTTCAAAAAATACGGTATCGACGCGGCCTTTGTGGGGCATCCTCTCCTGGACCGGGAACCGGAAATTCGCCTCGATAAAAAATCGCTGCATTTAGACGAAGAAAAATTCACTATAGCGCTTTTGCCCGGATCAAGGGAGAGAGAGGTAACAAAAATACTTTCTTTAATGTTAAAAACGGCTGAATTTATATCGGGAGAGAAACAAGTTCAGTTTGTCCTTTTAAAAAATTCAGCCGTCGATGAGAAAATTTACGATGAGGAGTTGAAAAAATCGAATCTTCGCATCACCAAAATTTTGGATGATACCTATGGGTGCCTATCTATTTCTGATTTCGTGTTTGTTTCCTCGGGTACTGCAACGCTGGAAAGCGCTATAATGGAAAAGCCCATGCTAATTACGTATAAAACATCGCTTTTTACGGGTCTTTTTTTCAAGTTTTTTGCAAAGACACGCTGGGTTGGCCTTGTAAATATAATAGCGGAAAGGGAAATTGCCCCTGAAATCTTACAGTATGATGCGAAACCAAAATATCTTGCCTCTCAAATACTTTCCATTATATCGTCAAAGGAAAAAATGGAAAAGCAGATTCAAGATTTAAGGCAGGTTAAATGTGCCCTCGGCACGGCCGGGGCATCGCTTCGAGCAGCTCGAATAATTAACGATTTTATTACACTACAACGATAGAAATATCGTTTTTATCGGCGAGTTCTATAGAGGCCTCTTTTTCTACGAGAAACATCCTCTTCTCTTCTATGGCCAGGACCCTGCCTTTATTCTCGGCAATCAACTTAATTGTTTCCGGCCCGACTACGGGAACATCCCATCTCATATCCTGCTGAGGGCGGGAGACCTTGACGACGACAAATTCTCCGCAAAGCCTTGCGGCCCTTTCTATAGTACGGTTCGTGCCTTCCATAGCTTCAATGCTTACAACGGATTTATCTTTAACTACAATAGTCTGGCCTATGTCTCTCTGGGCAATCTCTTTGGCAATCTTAAATCCAAATGATATATCATCGTACTCTTTTTGGGTAGGCGTTCTTTTTGTTAAAATGCCTTTTGACGGAAGAAGATCCGAAAGATATTCGATACCGTTTATTACTTTTATCCCTCTTTTCTCAAATTCAGACGTAATTTTCTTTAAGACGGCATAGTCGCTTTTATTTTCTGAATTTTTTAAAGAATTCAAAACTTTATCACCTTTATTTATCTTGCCGTAAATAATCGATTTATCGACTTTACCCAGCATCACAACTTTTTTAATTCGTTCGACGACAAGTAAAAGAAAAAATTTCTTAACTTGTCTGGGGTCAAGTTGATGTATCCTGTTACAGGAATCTCCGAGATCCGACGAAGCCATTCCTTTAATGGCAAACCCTATAACTTTTACACCTTGACTTCGGGCTTTTTTCGCAAAAATAATAGGGAGTCTACCACCACCTGCTATCAGGCCGATTTTTTCCATTTGAGGTTTATCTTTTCCTGTCTAATATACTAAACAAAAGGTCTGCCTCACAAACGACACTCTCGCCAACCTTAGCGACACCGTGGGCCTGGACTAATTTGGGTTTATGCCTAGTTACGGCAATCTCAAGCGTAAGGGTGTCCCCCGGAAAAACAGGTTTTCTAAATTTTGCGTTGTTTATGGAAATAAAGTAAGCAAGTTTCCCGCGGTTTTCCTCTCTCTTCAGCGCCAGCACGCCGCAGGTTTGTGCGAGCGCTTCGATGATTAATACGCCCGGCATTACGGGATGTTCGGGGAAATGCCCCTCGAAAAATGGCTCGTTTACCGTGACATTCTTAATGCCTGTTATTTTCAACTCTTCGATATCGACAATTTTATCCACCAGCAAAAATGGATACCTGTGGGGCAGATATGTCTTGATTTCGTTTATGTCCATATTTGTTTTCATTGTGACTCCTTTATTTTTTCAACCAACTCCAGGTTCAGCTTATGGCCGCTACGTATAGCGATTACCCTGCCTTTTATCGGTTTACCCAATAAATACAGGTCTCCTATTAAATCCAATACCTTATGCCTTACCGGCTCATCGGGGAATCTCAAGATATTATCTATCGGGCCGTTTTTCGCCATAACCAACGTGTTCTTTAAATTAGCGCCCTTGCCATAACCCTGTCTCAAAAGAGAATTTACTTCTTCTTTGAGGCAAAATGTTCTCGCCGGCGCAATCTCTTTCTGAAACACTTCAGAATCTACTATGTCACTGAAAAATTGCCTTCCTATAGCAGGGCCGGGGTATTCCAATATGTAAGAAATCTTAAAAGTTTGGCTTGGAAATATGCCTAAAAAAGACTCTTTGTCTTCCACCCAAAGCGGTTTTTTAACCTCTATAAATTCTCGCTCACGTCTTTGAGTTTTTATGCCGACCGCTTTAAGAGCTTCTAAAAAGAGAATCGCACTTCCGTCTAACCCCGGTGGTTCGGAGCTCGTCAGTTCTATCCTTATATTGTCAACCTCAGCACCCCAGAGCGCTGCTAAAATATGTTCGACTGTTTCTACATAATCCCCGATCTTACTCCGTCTGTCTGTCGCAATATCCGTTAAATCGCCAAGGCGTATACTTGGTTTATTCTCTAAGTCACGCCTTACAAAAATGATACCACTATCTTCATCTCCGGGATAAAAAAAGGCCTTTACAGGCAAGCCTCTCTGAAGACCGTTTCCTTCCAAGGAGAATTCTTTCTCTATCGTTCTCTGTTTTTCCAACGGGTTTATTTTATACCGAGTTTTTTCTCTACGGCCTTTAGGCGTTCGTATATTTCAGGAAGCTTGTCCCATAAAGCCCAAACTCTTTTGGTCTTTCCTATTGGCCTTGCGGGGGTGCCCAGTATTATTGTGTTAGGCGGAACTGACTTCATAACGCCTGATTGAGCCGCAATCATCGCGTTATCGCCTACCTCAACATGCTCAACGAAGCCAACCTGCCCGCCTATCATGACGTTATTGCCGATTTTTACGCTGCCCGAGATACCGGTTTGGGCAACGATTATACAATTCTTTCCTATTGTTACGTTATGCGCAATCTGGACAAGATTATCAATTTTGGTGCCTCTCTGTATTTTAGTGTGCGCAATCTTTGCTCTATCCACAGTGACACAGGCACCCAGCTCAACATCGTCCTCTATTATGACATTCCCTATGTGCGGAATCTTCTCGTGCCCTCTTTCGGTTTGTTCATAACCGAATCCGTCCGCGCCTATAACGCATCCCGGATGAATAATAACCCTATCGCCGATTTTCACATTCTCGCGAATAGTAACATTCGGATAGATAACGCAATCCTTCCCGATTTTTGTCGAACAACCGATGTAACAATGCGCATAAATAATCGTCCCGTCGCCTATCTCGGCGCCGTCTTCCAAACATGCGTAAGCGCCCAGGGTTACGTCTTTGCCCAGCTTAACATTTTTGCCGACAGAGGCTGTCTTGTGAATACCCTTCGGGTGGGGAATATGCTGAGGTAAGATTAATTCTGCGGCTTTTTTAAACGCGAGACTCGGATTCTTGCATTTGATAATAGGGATAGGGGCGGCTTCTAGTCCCTCGGGAACAACCGCGCAAGAGCCCTTTGTTTTCTCCAGGAGGCCTTTAGATTTTTTTCTGAATATAAAAACCAGGTCCCCTTTCCGGGCTTCTTCGATATCGCATATATTGCTTACGGTTAAATTCCGGTCACCTATAAGTTCGCCGCCGATATGTTTGGCAAGTTCTTCCAGAGATATTTTTTTTTTAGCCGTCACGGTAAATAAATTATTTATTCAATCTCTTTATAATGTCGTCTGTAATGTCGTACTTTTTCAAAGAATATACGGAAGCCATCCGGTCTATTATTAGATTGTAGCCATTTTCTTCAGCAAATTCAGCCGTAACATCAACGATATCATTGCTTATCTCGCTCATCTTAGTATCTCTCCAGCGAATTAACTCTTCGGTTTTATCTCTCTTGACCTTATCGAACGCTAGGCTTTTTTCTCTTAATTCTGCCCGTCTCTTTTCTTTTGCTTTTTCACTCAAAAGATCTATTTCGTCCCTGAGTTTTCTTATTTCGTCGAGCTTCTTTTCTAGTTCTTCTCCGATAGCTCTATCTTTCGCCTCCATCTCTTTCTGGTATTCTTTTCCCTTTTTACACTCAGAACCCACTTTCCTAAAATTTATAATTCCTATTTTCTGCTCTTTTGCGAAAGCATCTGTAGATAGTGTTAAAGATATTATTAAAACCATTATCACAAGAATTTTTTTTATCATTTTTTTCCTTCCTTGTTTTATAAGGTTTTCTCTTAATCCTCGTCTGAATAATCGGGATTATGTCCACTATCCCAATCCCAGCTACCCTCATAAGGATTGTATTCAATATCCGCATCTGGCGGTTGATGGCTCCAGTTACCTTCATAAGGATTATATTTTGTTTCCCAATAATCAGGCACGGTTTCCCAAGTACCCTCGTAAGGATTATATTTCTGCCCTGCGAAAGCGATAGTAGGAAACAGTATAATCAAAACAAATAAAGTAATCACTCTTTTATAAATCGCCGTATTCCCCCCTTTGTTAAAATTCTATAAACTTCTCTATTTTTATTTCTCTTTTTATCTTTTCTTGGTTGGTACAAATTCTATAGTATGGGTATCATGCCCAAATGGAATTGAAATAATATATTTCTTAGCTTTTCTTTTCTGGATACATATCTTTCCTTCGGCATAGTGATTTGGGAAAAGGGTAGTTCTTTTCAGCAACCCTTTTTCAGTTGCGCCATATGCTGCTTGGGATGCGCGTCCGTATTCTGCCATCCGCTGATAATTCGCTTGATCTACCATAGCCTTTTTTGCAGGATCATATGTAGTAGCTGTTCCACTATAAGAGGCACTTCTCCTGCCACTATAAGAAGCATAAGAACCACCGGATCCGTAAATGGAACCAGAAGTATTTCCATATATGGAGCCCGAACTATGAGTTGTGCTACGTCCTGC
>JAUWBJ010000029.1 GCA_030605095.1 Candidatus Omnitrophota bacterium
CTGAAAGGCTCTATCTACTCTCTCGAGCACATCCTGGAGACATTGAGAGCCTACAGTCTTAAATTCCGGGAAAGCCTTTTTCAATTCAGGCAATTGGGTCATCTGTTTATAAAGAGATACAGACTTCTTATGCTGCCTGTATATACTAATTCTTTGCTCAAGGGCAAGATTATAAAGCCCTCTACATATATCAAGCCATTGATTGCAGCCCTCTTCCGTGGCCTTGTTTATCCTGGCTCTGTAGAGATATGTCTTTCTCATTTTTGTCTTTGGTCTTTAGTTAAAAAAGGGGCGAGACCCCAATTTACCCCTCTCATATATATAAGACAACGAAAATGCGATTTTGCTGCATAAAAAATTAAAGAATGAAAGAAAAGGAAAAGAGAATGTCTTATATCCCCATTGCTAAAGCAAGGGGCTTTACGGCATTGTCTGGTAAATAAAGTATTAAAAAACGAACTATAATTAAATACGCCTTTCTCTCTCTTATACTTTTTATTATGACACTGGGCCTTGCAAGGGCGGGCGATATGTTCCTCTCACTTTTGGGAGAGGAATTGCATGTTCATATCGCTTATAAAAACCGTTCGGGTTTTTTGTCTTGCTTTATATTAAGGTTTATCGAGCTCGATAAACCCACTTTCACGCTGAAAGATTTCGATTTAGAGCTTGGTTGCCAAAAAGCTTATATTGAACCCGGTTTTGATAAATTACTGACCGAAAAAGCGATTATTCTAAAGTGCACTCTCAAAGACGCCTCTTTTTTAGGGGTTAAAGGGGCAGGTGATTTATCCGTTTTATTTGACAAAATAAGTAACCACATCTACGACACCATATACGCGAACCTGCTTATTTATAATGACAGGGTTCGATTTCCGTTTTTCAGCGCTTATAGCGAAGACGTAAAATTATATGCTTCGGGAAGCATGACAGAAAAAGGGGATCTCAATCTAAGCGTGAAAGCTTTCTTCTCTCCTCGAATCGCGGGACAATTTCCCGAAAAGAACTTAAGCGAAATTTTAACGCAAGAATCCGGGGGCTGGGTGAGCTATCGTTTGCATATTGAAAGCGGGAAGGACAAGCCCTTTTTGAAATTGGAAAGCGACAAATTCAGATTAAATTTTGAGCGAGTGGAGGTACATTGAATAAGACCATGGAACTTAACGAGGAACAAAAAGAGGCAATAGAATACCTGGATGGACCTCTACTCATCGTAGCCGGCCCCGGAACCGGAAAAACACAGCTTCTTTCCGTGAGGGCAGCGAACATTATAAAAGAGGGGAAGGCTAACCCTGAAAATATACTCATATTGACATATACAAATGCCGCCGCAAAATCCGTTAAAGAGAGATTGGCAAAAATTGTAGGCTTTGAAGGGTACAAAATTTCTGCTGAAACATTCCATGGATTCGCCAATTCAGTCATATTGGATTCTGAAGAGGCCTCCGAATATATACGTGAACGCATACAAATGGCGGACCTGGAAAAAGTAAAGTGCTTCGAATATATCGTGGACCACTTTACGGATTACGTAAAAAATTTGAGGCCTTTTGGATATCCCTATTTATACATACCTGAGATTGTCAAAAGAATAAGCGAGCTTAAAAATGAGGGTATCGCGCCTTTTGAATTTGAAAAGGCATTGAATAATATAAAGCCCGACGGAATTTATGTAGAAAAAAAACACGTAGCGAGGCTTAAGGAGCTCTCCTTCATATACAAAAAATATGAGGAACTGAAAAAGGGCACCGACAGGAATATCTTCGATGAAAGGGGCCGCTATGATTATGACGATATGATAATACTGGCTACTAAAGTATTCGAAAAAGAGCCCGAGCTAAAAAAAGCATATTGCGAAAGATATAAATATATCATGGTCGATGAATTTCAGGATACAAACGCGGCACAATTGAAACTCCTTTTCCTCACTTGCGATGAAAAGGAGTCGAATCTCTGTTGCGTAGGCGATGACGACCAATCCATATACAGGTTTCAAGGCGCGAGTATAGCCAATTTCAGAATATTAAGGAAAAGGTTCCCGCAGATTAAAATTATAAAGTTAAAAAATAATTACAGGTCGACGAAGGAGATTATAAAACTCTCCGGAGATATAATAAAACAGATACCGGCAAAAGAAAGGCTGGATGAACTGAAAGAGCTAACCCCTCAAAAGGACTACAAAAACAAGAATATAGAATTTGTAAAACTTTCTACCGAAGACGAAGAAATTATGTATATCATAAACAAGATAAAGGAGATCAAAAAAATAATCGAATCCTCCGACGTTCTTTCGTCGGAAGAGAAGAAAAAGCCGTACAATCAGATAGCTATTCTGGTGAGAAAGAGGGCATTTATCCTTAAACTCATAGATAATTTCCTGCGGACAGCTATCCCGTATTCCACAGACGGAAAAGAAGATATAAGTTGTCAAAAAAGGGTAAAGCAGATGATAGACGTCCTGAAATTAGCAAGATTTGCCGCCCATGATTCCGAAGAGAAAAATCTTGTTCTCTACAGGCTTCTTTCATGTGATTTTTTTGAAATACCCCAGAAGGATATTTTGAAGTTTATTAACTTCGCAAATAAGAGATTGCGAAAATCATCCCCGGGCCTTTTTGCGGAATTCATAATCTCATTTAGCGTAAATACCCCGGATAAAAAACCAACGCCTCTCTTTACAAAAAAACTACCTGTATTAAAAGAGCTACAATTAGACCGTGGACATAAAATGCATCTTGCTTCCTGGGCAATACAGAGACTACTTCAAGATGCTGACACTCGCCCTGTACATGATCTTTTAATGGGTTTTGTGGAGGATTCGAATCTCTATAAGTTCATTATGAAAGAATATGATAAAAACCGAATTCTCTTAATAAAAGAACTGCGGAGCCTGACTTCATTTATAAACATGGTAAAGAATTCGTCTTTGGCGAGGCCTGACCTAAGGCTAACTGAATTCTTAGACGAATTGGAAACGAGGAAAACCCATAATATGCCCATAGAGGGGCAACTGGTAACCGCTACTCAAGACGGTGTCAGAATAATTACTGCCCATGCCTCCAAAGGGCTGGAGTTCCACACATGTATTATACCGTTTTGCGTGCAGGATAAGAGCTGGCCTTTAAAGCCGCCTCCCGATAAACTGCCTCTGCCACCCGCCATATTAAAAACAAAGGAGCGCGTAAAAGAGCGCTCAGAATTAGCGCGGCTTTCTGCCTTTGACGAAACAAGGCTTTTTTATGTCGCCTCAAGCAGGGCAAAGTCAAATCTGATTTTCACCTCGAGCCCGTCGGAAGATAACATTGCGAGTTCCTTTTTAAACAATCTTGGCATCGAGTTAAAAGACAACGACGCAAGAGAAGTGGATATTTTGAAAGGTTTTTTTGAGAAAGAGACATACCCTTTTAAAAATACAGAAGATATCTTAAGCGATATGGTTAAAAATCTCATTCTTACGCCTACTAAACTCAATAATTTCCTGAGATGTAAAAGAAAATTTCTCTATGACAATCTTTTACTCCTGCCGGGCAAAAAAAAGCAGAGTCTCGTATTTGGAAACTGCGCCCACAAAGCCCTGGAAGAAACTTATAAAATTTATAAAAAAGAAAATAAATTTCCCGATTTTTCTTTTTTTAAAAGATCCTTTGAAAGAGAACTTAAATTTCAGGGAGCAAACCGCGCTATACAAAATGGGTGCCTTGCCAAATTAGATATATTAAAAAAATGGTTTGAAAAGACAAAAGTAAACCCTGTAAGCCCAATCGAATTAGAAAAAAAGAAAATAATTACGCTAAAAGGCGGTATAATTTTTTCGGGTAAATACGACAAGGTTGAATTTGAAAATGAAAAGAAAGGCCTGATAAGGGTAATCGACTATAAAACAGGCAAGCCCGATGCGCATATTAAAAAACTTGCACATAACAGCGCCTTAATGAGCGAAGAATGCGACGGTTACCTGAGACAGCTTATTGCTTACAAAATGCTATATGAGAGAGATACGTATGAGCCGGCAAAATATAGAGTAAGCCACGGCGTTCTGGTATTCCTGGAGCCCGTTAAAAACACATCGCAAAAATACAACCTGACGAAAGGGGACTATGTAAATAAGGGATTGGCTATCACCGACAAAATGGTAAATGAGTTTGAAGATGTCGTATTTCGGGTATGGAAGCAAATCAATAACTTAGAATTTGACAAGCTTCCCGAAAAGGATCCCAAAAAATGCGCAGGTTGCGCCTTCAATTCCATATGCTGGGAGTAAAGAAATATGTCGGCTGAATATCAAAAAGAGCTATTTGAGGAATTTAAAAAAGAAAAAGGTAAATTTAGAAAAATTACCGATAAAATAACCCAAAGACAACCAAAGTTTTATATCCATGTTTCGCTGGAAAACATTGTTTTTGCGGCTATTATTGGTATAATGTGTATCGTAGTGGCTTTTGCGCTGGGGGTAGAGCGCGGAAAGCGGTTTACTGTTCTGGCCGGTATGGCCCGGAAAGAGGCCCCTGTGGAAGCTGTCTTTGAAGAGGAAATATCTGTATCAGAGACCGAGGTAGCGCCCCGTGATGCCGGGGCATCAGATAGCAAATCGGATAATGAGACCGCATTCGTAATACAACTTATTTCCTATACGCAAAAAGAGCGAGCTGAAAGCGAAAAAAAGCGCCTGATGGATAAAAAAATAGATGCCTTTATAATGCCGTCGGGAAAATGGTATCAGGTGTGCGCCGGCGGATACAGCGCTATAAGCGAAGCCAGAAAGGCATTGGAAGGGTTTAAGAAAGACTACAAGGGCTGTTTTATTAGGAGGGGGGCAAGATAAAAATGGCACAGCATCCGAGTTTACGTTCGAAAGAAAAAGGCAAACAACATAGGTCCGTTCTTAAGCGTTATGAAAGGGTGAGAGAGCTTAAGGAAAAGGAGAAGTGGAAAGAAGGCGATTCTGTATTTGGCCTGCTAAAGCTTAAGCTTTTGAAATTCAAAATCAAAAAAGAGAAAGCGGCGCCTGCCGTAGAGGCAGTTCCGGGTGCCGAAGGCGTAACCCCTGCTGCGGAAGGAGCCGGAGGCGCTGAAGAAACAAGGGGCGCCGGGAAAGAAACCGCCGCTAAGAAAGAACCACCCAAGAAAGAAGGCAAGAAATAAAATTTTGCAACAACTTTTGCATTAGCTAATATTTTATGATATACTTAAATTTAAGATAAAAAGGCAAAGGAGGTGAAATAATGAGAAGATTTGTAATTATAGTTATGATTATCTGCTTTTTTATGACTGTAATGCCCTTATTTACGGACAGTGGAAAAGCATATGGGGAAACGATATTTCAAAAACTAAGTAACAGTATTGCCCAGATGGGGAAAGATAATCCCAGAACCAAACAAACAGCCTGGACATCAATATTTCGAAAGGCAAAAAGGAACATTTCAACATGGGATAACACTGCTTCCCAAACGAAATCCCTCTCTCTGCGCGGCAACAAGGCTGAGCTTTACAGAAGAAGAGGCCTATAAAACGCTGCTTAATAAATATTGCGAGAATTGAACAAGCCCCGTTTCAAATTCGCCAAGAAAACTTATGTGGTTACTACATAAGTTTTCACTGAAAGAAATAAAATAATTGCATCAAAATATTGCATAGGCGAATTTGGAACGGGGCAAGGCGGTTCTGTTTTAATAAATAGAACCGCCTGCTATTCAGTGGAGGGAAAACAAAATTAAATTAAAGCACGGAAAACTTCAGAATTGGCTAAATAAGATGGCCTGTATGTGCCGGCCGGAAAAAATCGTCATCATCGACGGGAGCGAAAGCCAAAAAAAAGAGCTGGAAGAAGAGGCGTTTTCCACCGGAGAACTTATAAAACTAAATCAAGAAAAGCTCCCCGGTTGCGTCTATCACCGCACCGCTCCAAACGATGTTGCCCGCACTGAAAATCTCACCTTCATCTGTTCAAAAAAGAAACAAGACGCGGGCCCCACAAATAACTGGATGTCGCCACACCTTGCCTATAAAAAAGCTTCCGCCATATTTAACGGGTCCATGAAGGGCCGCACCATGTATGTTATTCCTTTTTCGATGGGGCCCGTCGGCTCGCCTTTCAGCAAGGTCGGCGTCGAGTTAACGGATAGCATTTATGTTGTTTTGAATATGCTCATAATGACAAGAGTCGGCAAAAAAGTTTTAGAGCACCTTGGTCGAGACGGAATCTTTACGAAATGCCTCCATGGCAAGGCAGATTTAGATATAAATAGGCGCTTCATCATGCATTTTCCCGAGGATAATACTATCTGGAGTGTCGGCTCGGGTTATGGGGGAAATGTCCTTTTGGGAAAAAAATGCCTATCCCTTCGCATCGCAAGTTTCATCGCGAAAAACGAAGGGTGGATGGCAGAGCACATGTTGATTCTGGGTATAGAAAAACCGAACGGGCGTATTGAATATATAGCGGGCGCCTTCCCAAGCGCTTGCGGAAAGACGAATCTGGCAATGCTTATTCCGCCCGAAGCCCTCAAGAAAAAAGGCTATAAGATATGGACTGTGGGGGATGACATCGCGTGGATGAGAGTGGATTCTGACGGAGCACTGTGGGCAATAAATCCGGAAACAGGGTTTTTTGGCGTTCTACCCGGCACAAACCGCGACACAAACCCTAATGCCATGATTGCGCTGCAGAAAAATAGTATCTATACAAATGTAGTTTTAACTCCTGACCGGACCGTATGGTGGGAAGACGGGGAAGGCCCTCCTCCGGCTGAGGGTATCGATTGGCTAGGAAGGCCCTGGCGTCCGGATATGCGGGACAAAGACGGTAACCCAATAAAAGGCGCTCACCCAAATAGCCGATTTACAGCGCCCATCTCACAATGTCCGTCAGCGTCGTTCCGTTCGGAACACCATCACGGCGTACCCATATCAGCAATTATATTCGGGGGCCGAAGAGCAAGCCTTGCGCCCCTAGTCTATGAATCATTTAACTGGCAGCATGGCGTCTACGTAGGCGCTACGATGGCCTCGGAACGCACCGCCGCTCAATACGGTAAACAGGGCGAGGTAAGGCGTGACCCGATGGCAATGCTGCCTTTTTGTGGCTATAATACGGCTGATTATTTCAAGCACTGGCTCAAGATGGGCAAAAAGATGGCTAAACCGCCTAAAATCTTCTTTGTAAACTGGTTCAGAAAAGACAATCAGGGCAAATTCATCTGGCCGGGTTTTTTTGAAAACTTACGCATACTCAACTGGATCATTGAGCGTTCAGAAGGAAATATCAATGCAACCCGGACGCCTTTAGGCTACATTCCGAGATATGAAGACATAGACATGGAGGGCCTGGATTTTCCTGAGGAAAAATGGAACGAGCTTTTTTCTATAGACAAGAATGAGTGGAAAAAAGAATTAAAGGCGCAGAAGGAGTTTCTGGATAAATTCGGAAGAAGATTACCTAAAGAACTAATCGAAGAATATAGGGTATTTAAAAAAAGACTTGAAAAATATAAATAGATTAAAAAATGAAAACCGTTAAAATCGACTTAGGCCCGAGAAGTTATAATATTTATATCGGGAAGGGGATTGTCGGTAAGCTCCCCTCTCTTATAAAATTAGAAACCCGCGATACCCCTCTATTCATCGTAACCAACAGAAGAATAAATACCCTCCACGGCGGAAAACTTAAAAAAGTTCTTATGCCGCTCAGCAAAAAAATATTATTTTGCGAAGTTCCTGATTCCGAAAAAGCAAAATCGTTTCCTGTATACATAAGAACAGTAAGGCGCCTTGCGCGCTTTGCAAGAAAGACACAGCCTTATGTTATTGCTTTTGGGGGAGGGGTAATCGGTGATCTTGCAGGGTTCGTCGCAAGCGCCTACAGAAGGGGCGTGCCATACATACAAATACCCACAACCCTTCTTGCCGAGGTAGATTCAGCGATAGGCGGGAAAGTAGCTATAGATATAAAGGAAGCAAAAAATATCGTGGGGGATTTCTACCAGCCGAAAATGGTCTTATGCGATTTGCAATTCCTGAAGACGCTTCCGAAAAAAGAATTACGAAACGGTCTTGTCGAAATAATTAAATACGGAATTATAAAAGACAAAGAGCTTTTTACATTTTTAGAAAAAAACGTAAAAAAGATACTAAAACTCGATAATAAAGCCCTGGAACACGTTATATTTAAATCCTGCGGCATAAAAGCTAAAATCGTAGAAGTCGACGAGCTTGATACTAAAGATTTGCGCGCTATCTTGAATTTCGGACATACTATCGGGCATGCCATAGAGACGGCTCTCGGCTATTCCAGGTCAATCACCCACGGCCAGGCAGTTGCCTCAGGAATGGTCATGGCGAGCGCTATCGCCCTGAAGCTCAAAATGATTAAAAGCGGAGATTGCAAAAAAATATATTCTCTTGTTAGAAAGGTATCCCCGGAAATAAAGACCCGTCATATAAAGCTAAAGGATATTTTGAGCGCGCTTTCTTATGATAAAAAATTTATCTATGGCGTCAACAGGTTTATTCTTCCCGAAAAGATAGGCCGTGTGAAAATCGTAAGCAAGATACCGCGCGCTCTGATAAAAACCGTTATTATGGGAGAAATAATTTAGACACATATGTCATTGCGAGGAGGCGCGTAGCGCCGACGAAGCAATCCCAAAGCTAGGAGGATTCGCGATGGAAGCCAGGCAATACAAACCAGAGGATAGCGTAGGCGTAAAAAATCTTATCCTGTCTATACTGGAAAAGGAATATCCCTTTGACCGTTCTGTCTACCAGGACAGTGATATAAATGATGTCTCCGGAACCTATTGTGGTAAAGGTAATGCCTTCTTTGTAGTAGAAAAAGATAAAAAAATAGTCGGCACAGTGGGAATAAAAATGGAAACAGGGAAAAATGCACTCTTGCGAAGGTTATTTGTCGGCGAGAATTATAGAAGAAGAGGTTTCGGGACAGCGCTTTTAGAAAAAGCCATAGAATTTTGCAAATCGAAAAATTATAAAGAGATGGTATTCAGGGCAACAGACAGAATGAAGCAAGCTATGAACCTGTGTAAAAAAATGGGCTTTGTTGAAAAAGAAGACCTCCGGGTCAGCGGCTTCCATATCCATAGGTTCGTGTTGAAGCTGTAAGTCAGCGCTTTAACTTAATAATAAATTCCTGGCCGCCTGAAGTAACCTTAATAAAATCTTTTTCGATTTTTGATATTTTAAACTTGCCTATATAATCTCCCTCACTCACCCCTATGTTTCCATTTATAACGGCAAGCGGTTTTTCAGACGTATACATAATGCCGTTCAAATTTATCGATTCCTTAACCTCGGCAAATGTAAGAGATGGCGAAGAAGCCACCGGAGGCGGAGAAGGTATTACCGGCGGAGAAGGTATTACCGGCAGGTTCTCCTCTCCAACGGGACGAAGCACATACGAGGGTTTTTCGGCCTCTTTTTTCAAGGCCACAGAATCATCAGTTAGGGGAGAGGCTGGTAAAGTCTCTTTTATTAAATTACGGCTTAAAAAATAAAATGATAGAACAGCTAAAAGAAGAAATGAAACGATAACCCAGGCAGTTATATGTTTTTTAATTTTGGGCTTTCTTACCTGCGGCCGCGGTGGGGGTGAAGTATCTTCGCGGCGTGACGGAAGGGGTCTTTTAAGGGATCCTTGCGCTTTTTTAAGCGCTTCGACGATAATACTCATATATCTTTTTTAACCTGCTTATCACCTACTCAGGCGGTAACCAGGTTCCTACCTTCGATTTCAAAAACGCTTTTATCAATAATGTCCTCATTTATAATCTTTGTTTCTAAAACGAATCCTGAAAGCAGCGCTTTATCACATACAAGATTTATAAGGCGGGGTATGCCGCCTGAATACCGAAAAATTCCATCCAGAGCACCTTCGGTAAAATGGATACTGTCGTTCTCGGAACCGGCGACCTTCAGCCGATGATATATATACTTGTCAATGTCTCCTTTTTCTAATGGATTTATGTGAAATCTTATACCTATTCTCTGGCGTAGTTGCAGTAAAGATGGGGAATTAAGCCTTCGGCGAAGTTCCGGCTGGCCTACCAATACAATCTGAAAAAGTTTTTCTTTGTCTGTTTCAAGATTAGAAAGAAGCCTAATGGCTTCTAATGTCTGGGGCTTCAAATTTTGAGCTTCATCCAGGATAAGAACTACACTGGAATTTTTCTTCAATTCTTCCAGGAGAAAATTGTTTAGTTGCCGTAGAAACGAAATCTTTGTTCTTCTCGCGGGGTGTAAGCCGAAATCTTCCATTATCGCTTCCAGGAGCTGTAATTCGGATAGGTTCGAATTTAGAATAAAGGCTGTCTTTGTATTCTTATCCAGCTGGTTCAGGAGGGCCTTGCAAAGAGTAGTTTTTCCCGCTCCGACCTCGCCCGTAATCTCCAGAAATCCCTTCTTTTCTCTTATTCCGTATAAAAGATATAACAGCGCTTCTTTGTGGGCTTTGCTGAAATAAAGAAAATTCGGGTCACTCGTTACATTAAAAGGATTCTCTTTTAGGCCATAAAATTCCAAATACATGGCTATATTATAGTAATAAAAAGTGGTTTTGTAAAGAGAAATTAACTTGCTTTTTATAATATGTTTGTATATACTTATGTATTGAAGATACAGAAAGGAGCCGCTTATGTGGGATGGAATCGACCGAAGAAAATTCCCGAGGATACATTGTAGATGCCTGCTTCATATTAAAAAGGCGGATTCTACAAAAACAATTTCGGTTTATACCGAGAACATCGGCGCGGGGGGCGTATGTGTTGTTCTTAACGAGGACCTGGGCCTTTTTCAAGGTGTGAATCTGGAAATAACTTTAGAAAACGGTATCCATACAAATATAAAATGCAGCGGCACAGTAGTCTGGGTCGTCAAAAAACGCCTTATTAAAGAAAAAGGCGCCATGCAATATGACACAGGTATTGAGTTCGTGGGTATAAACAAGGACGCGGGAAATCGAATATCGGAAATCATAGAAAAGGAGCCAAAAAAACTTCCGCCAAAGGGTTGACCCCGCCCTTCCTGATCACTTATTATAATATTATATGTTGTGATACTGAAGGGGCAATAATAAGTAAGATTGGTAGCAAGAAGAAATATAAAAAATAGGAAGGGCGGGGTTGACAAAGAAATCTTATTATGATATACTTCATAGACAAAAGATTAAAAAAGGAAAAGGGGGTGAAAAAAGGATATGAAAAAAGGAATTATAGTCTGTGTAGCTTTGTTAATGATATTTAGCTTAACAACAACATGTTTCGCGCAGGACATGGGCAAGAAATTGGCCCGTGGCTTTGTCAATATCTTAACAGGTTGGGTTGAGATTCCGAAAAATATTTATGACTCAAGCGTAGAAGAAAGTATATTTTCTGGCCTGACAGTAGGATTGGTAAAGGGCGTAGGAATGGCTATCGTAAGAACCGGTGCAGGAGTATATGAAACCATCACGTTCCCATTCCCGATTCCAGAGGATTTCGCGCCTGTTTTAGAACCAGAATATGTATTTGGTGAATAAATCTTTGATTGTTTTTCTTTTGAAAAACAAAAAAGAGGAATGGATGCAGTAAATCCGTTCCTCTTTTTTTTGTTTTAACTGAAAGGATAGACTAATTGCAGAATCAGGAAAAAAAGCCCGAAGAGGAACAAAAGCCCGCAGAGGAACAAAAACCGCAAAGTACGCCCCAGCAAACTAAAAAAGAAAGGCCCGAAGAATGCGTTGTTTGCAATAAAAGCCTCAAAAAGCGATGGTATTACCGAGAAGGTAACTACTATTGCGGTAAGGGTTGTTGGAAGAAGGCGAGAAAGGGTAAAGAAAAAAGCGGGGCGGAATCCGAAAAAACGAACGAAGCAAAATAATATTGCAATAAAACCCATTTCCGATTATAATAATAGGGCGGAAATGCGGGAAAAGCATATTTTGTAAAATAGCCAGTGGCGAAATTAAGCCCCTGCCCGCATCATCATAATACCCGAGAGACACATAGGGCGCATCTCGATAAAGGAAAGAACATGTCAAAGAAAGCGACCGAAGGGAGTCCTGAGCGAAGTCGAAGGGCGACCGAAGGAAGTCCTGAGCGAAGTCGAAAGGAAAAAAGAAAATACCCAAGGCTGAAAGACGAAAATATATCACTGAAAGTAAAATCCGGGGATATAGATATAATAACGAAGAGTCTCGATATAAGCGCCTCGGGCGTGTATTGCAAAGTAGAAAAAGAGATCCCTCTCATGTCGAGAATAAAAGTCGTCCTTATTGTGCCGAAACCAAAAGCGGATAACGCGCCCGCTCCACGGACGGCAAAAATTGAAACAGACGGGGTTGTGGTAAGAGAGCATCCTGTTATAGTAGATGGGAAGATTACGCATTACGATGTAGCCATATTCTTTGATAATATCTCCGCGAGGGATAGAGAAACCCTTCTTGAGTATACAAATCAAAGGGTGCAAAATAAATGATAATTCTCGCTATCGAAGGTTTAATTATCCTTATATGCGTAATGATTTTCTCGACACTTATTATTGACGAGAAAAAGAATCGCAAAAGAGGGATGCGCGCTGTAAAATTGAAGGGTTTTTGGAACGGGAGTGACCGCCGAACCACCGATCGTCTAAACATTACCTTAGAAGTGAAATATTTCATAAACGCAAGGGTTACTACCTCAAAAAGCATGGATATATCCACAAAGGGCATAAGGCTTCTTCTGGATGAGAAAATAGAAAAAACAACGCCGTTAGGATTAGAGATAAAGATACCCGATCAAAGCCGCCTCATAAAAGCAGCTGGAGAGGTTGTCTGGGCAGAGGAATCGATAGAGGACGAAAAAATCGCTGCAAAAAGGCTGTTCAATACGGGAATAAAATTTTCCAAATTTCAAGCCGCCGACGAAAAAAGGTTATTTGATTTCATCTATAGTCTACAACCTTAGAAACGCTAAGAATGGGCAATCCCCTAAAGCATATTCCTGTAAAGCTAATCGTGGGATTCATTTCGTCTAAACCGTCACAATTTATTTCTGCCAGGCATATTCTTGAAAAAAAATTCGGGAAAATCGATAAAGAAACTCCTCTTTTAGATTTTTCGCACACACACTATTACGAAAGGGAGTTCGGTAAAAACCTTAAGAGAAAATTTCTTAGTTTTAAAAATTTAATCCCGTTAAAAGAAAATTACGGTATAAAATTATATACAAATAAAATTGAAGAAAAATTGTCCGAAAATAATGCGCGAACCATCAATATAGACCCCGGATATATATCCCTGGCAAAACTTGTATTGTTTACGACAAAAAATCGGAGTCATCGTATATATATTGATAAAGGGATATACGGAGATTTAGAATTACACTTTATAAAAAAATCTTTTCAGCCGCTTCAATGGACTTATCCTGATTATAGAACTCAAGGCTATATAGGCTTTTTTAATTCCATAAGAGCGGTATACTTAAACCAGATAAAAAATGCGGCTTAAACCCAGAACCATACCTGTAATCGCGCTTTCCTCATTAATAATTGCCTCTGTACTGGCGCTTACAATCTTCGGATTTTACGCTTATCTTGAGTGGAAAGAAAAAAACATAAGAAGAAACTATAAGCTTCTTCTCTATGACCTCAACGGGCAACTTTTTGATAAATACATAACCGTGAACTTGCAGGCGAAAATCGAGAGAGACGGTATTTTTAAAGGGAAACCCGTTGTCTGGGGGGCCATTGAAAACAAGTCAAACAAAAAAATATATTCGTTAAAACTAAAGATTGCATTTTCCGACCGGAGTAAGCAGGTTGTATATGTAGATACGTTTTATCCTATCGGATTAGAGCTCGAGTCTCTAATCAATATCGGGGATATTACAAAAAAGACAAAAAATTTTCTCTCGGAAGGAGATTCCATATCCTTCACTCATCAACTTAAAAATTGTCCGGCGGAGGTATTAGATTATCTAAAATCCAAATCAAAATTTGCTAAAATTACCCACGCCAAACCTCTGGAACTTGTTTATAAAATTGAGGGCATGGATATCAAATGAGAAAAGTATACTTTTTTCTTGTTATAACCATAATATTAGTGGTTACTTCCATAGCTTTCGCATTTTTCTTTTTTGAAAAGGAACAGCATCAAAGCTTCTTATACACAATAAAAATCGCCGATAAAAAGTCGGGATACATCGAAATTGACCGCTATAAAACTGAGGATAAAATTATATATAAATCCACGAGCTTTCGTCCAAAAGAGTTAAATGCCGGAATAATTCATGAAAAATCAGTTTTCGATAGAAAAAGTTTTAAACTGGAAAAATTCGATAAAAAATATAAAAATTTTGGCGTGATAACCGCAGCCGTCCGTATCAAAAACAATAACGACAAAACGCTCGACTTTCTGGCGGAGGCCGGATCAAAATTCTCCTACTTATCCGATATGGCACACGCTAAAGATATATCCGTTTTTGATGAAGAATCCATGGTAACCTATATGCCTTTTGTGGATAGGTATAATTTCGCCATGGGCGGGGCGCAATCTTTTAATGCCGTATATCATTTCTTAAGCCTTTTGCCGCCGGCAAGGGGCAAGATTATATTTACCTCTATCAGAGACGAATACATCGATGCCCTCGGAAAGAAAACAAAAACCGAATGCCTCGTGGTAAGGGCTAAAGGGATTCCGGAGGCTTATATTTGGGTTTCAAAAAAAGATAGAAGCATAGTTCAACTGGAAGTTAAATCCAAATCGCTATTAATAAAAAAGGTTGCCTTTTCGCCAGACAGTGCTATCCAGGATTATAAGGAAAAGGACAAATCCTACGACCCGCACAATATTATCTTTCCGTCGGAAGATATCGCGCTGGCAGGAACTATTTCAATTCCCCAAAAAGACGGGAAATTGCCGACCGTACTTCTTGTCGGAGGAGAGGGGCCATACAACAGAGAAAATGCGGGCCTTTACCGGGATATAAGCCATGAACTTGCTCAAAGCGGATATATTGCCTTGCGTTTTGACAAAAGGGGTATAGGGCAGTCGCAGGGCGATAATACGGCCGCAAGTCTCTCTACCGAGGTCAGAGATATAGAAAGTGCTTTATGGTTTCTGTTGAATCATGAAAGAGTTGATAAAGATAAGGTATTTGTTGTGGCACACGGAAATGCATGTTCATACTTACCGCAATTAGATTTTTCTAAGTTTCCCGTAAAAGGCCTCATAATGTTAGGAATCACAAAAGCATCGCCTTTATTAGATTTCAAATGCGCGTATGTCCTTAACAAAATAAAGGCAATGACAGAAATAGAGGAAAAATATCCGGAAACGCTGGGATTATTAAAAATACAAACGTTAGACCTTATAAAAAATACAGAAAAAGAATATGCTTTTATCGACGGAAAACGCGTCTTTCTCAAAAGGATGCGCGAGCTTTCCCGGCTTAAACCCTTAGAAAGCTTTGAAAAGCTTAATATCCCGCTAATAGCGCTCTATGGCAACAAAGATGCTTTCGGTTCGTTAGCTTATATAAAAAGCATCAAGAAGACCCTGAAAGAGGCAAAGCTCATCCAATTCTCTGTGGTAAATTTCAAAGGACTCGGACATTTCTTTGGAGAAATTGTGGATGAAAAAAATATGATTAAACATTATAAGGTAAATAAAGAGGTATTGGAAAAGATAAGAAACTGGCTTAACGAAAGATGCGCGGGTGATTTGACAAACACGTAACTTTATGATAAACTTAAATGAAATTAAGAGAACTATTAAGGAGGAGGTGAAGAATGAAAAGAATTTTTGGAATAGTTTTGATACTTTTGCTTATTACAGGATTTTCGGTTCTCTCATACGCTGACGAAGGCGAGATCATGATAGGGGACGAAGGCGAAGTTATGACACAGAAAGAAGAAATCAGGGCTTATAGATTAACAATCGGGGAAAAAGCTGCGCGAGGCGTTAAAAACATTTTATTAGGCTGGACTGAGCTTCCCAAAAGAATCATTGATACGACACAAGAAACAGGGAATCCTATATGGGGTCTTTTTGTCGGAGGATACGAAGGGACGCTAAAAGCTGCCGGAAGAACTCTCTCAGGCGTTGTCGATGTAGTCACAGCTCCTATTAATCCGAAAGGCGCCCCGTACATCCCAGCTGATATAGAAGACTTGTAACAAAAATCCGATTCTTAATTAAAAATAAAGACAGGCCCCATAAGGCCTGTCTTTATTTTTCAAAGAAACTATGCCCACGAACATCACCCGTCGACAATTCATAAAAAGTACCGCTCTGTTTGGCGCGGCGCTGATAGGCGCCGGATTTATCGATAGAACCCCCGCCGGAATGTCCTTCGCGAGTATGGGCTATACCAAAGAAGCGCTCCATTACAAAAAAATCGATAAAGAAACGGTAATGTGCCTATTGTGCCCTCATCAATGCGTTCTTAAAGACGGCCAGAGGAGTTTCTGCAAGGTGAGGGAGCCGAAAGATGGCTTGCTCTATACACTGGTGTATGAATTACCGTGTTCGGTACATGAAGACCCGATTGAAAAAAAACCTATTTATCACATGCTTCCCGGGTCAAAGTCGTTTAGTATAGCGACCGCCGGCTGTAATCTACGATGTAAGTTCTGCCAAAATTGGCAGATATCGCAGGAATATCCCGAAAATACATCTAATAAATACCTCTCGTGCGAGAATGTCGTAAAACTTGCGAAAAAATACAATTGCCGTTCCATCGCATATACCTACTCCGAGCCGACAGTGTTTTACGAATACATGGTAGATACCGCTAAAATAGCGAAAATGAGCGGTATAAAGAATATATGGGTTACGGCGGGTTTCATAAATCCGGCCCCTCTGGAGGGGCTCTGTGACGTAATAGACGCGGCTAATATAGACCTCAAGGGGTTTAGCGATAAATACCTGCGGGAGGTCTGCAACGAAAGGCTCAAACCGCTGCTCGAAACTATAAAATTAACTAAAGAGCGCGGCGTATGGGTAGAGATAACGAATCTGGTCGTTCCTACGCTAAATGACGACCCAAATATGATTAAGGATATGTGCTTATGGATTAAAGAGAATCTGGGCGCTGATACGCCGCTCCACTTTTCCCGTTTTTGGCCGATGTATAAACTTAAAAATCTGCCGCCCACACCCCTCAAAACGCTTAAAACAGCCGAAAACATAGCCCGGGACGCGGGATTGCACTTTGTGTATATAGGCAATGTCCCGGAAGACCCCGGCAACAATACCTATTGCCCGCTGTGTAAAAAGGTCCTTATACATCGCGTTGGGTATTTTATATTGGAGAATAACATAGTAAATTCGAAATGTAAATTTTGCAGGGCTAGAATTGCGGG
>JAUWBJ010000017.1 GCA_030605095.1 Candidatus Omnitrophota bacterium
TTGATAAGAAACTTAAAGAAATTAAAAAGAAAGAAGAATCTGAAAAGAAGCTAAATGAACTAAATTCCCTATATACCCAAGCCGAAGCCCTTTACAATCAAGGTAAGTATAAAGAAGCAAAATCCCTCTGTGAAAAGATAAGAAAATCCACTAAAGACCAAGATGTAAAACTAGCAGCCCGTAAGAAAAAGAGAGAAATCGAAATATTAAGAAAGCAAAAAATAGAACAGGAGAGAGAAAGACAGAGACGCCTCGAAGCCGAAGAAAGAGAAAAAAGATACCTTGAAGCTCAAAAGGTCCGAGAAGAAGAACTTGCCCGCAAGAAAGAAATAGAAAGAAGAAAAAGAGTACTTCTTAAAGAACAAAGAGAAAAAGCATACCTTGAAAAAGCGCGTCTTCGCAAGGAAGAACTTGCGCGACGAAAAGAAGAACTTGCCCCGAAAAAGGAAGAACAAAGAAAAAGACAAGAACAAAAAAGATTAGAGGCTGAAAAGAAAAAAGCCGAGCAAAAGAGACTAAAAGCTGAAAGAGAACGAGAAAAAGAGCTTAAGAGGCAAGAGGAAGCCGAAAAGAAGCGCCAGGCAAAACTGGAAAGAGAACAGAGAAGAATTGAAGAAACCAAACAAAAGAAAGAGGCCACAAGGCTAAGGAAAGAAGAGGAAAGAAGAAAAAGAGGGATTCTTAAAAAACAAAAGGAAAGAGAGCGCCTGAAGAGAGAAAAAAAGCGAAAGCTCGAAGCTGAGAAAAGAGAAAAAGCCCATGTTGAAACCGAGAAGGCTCGAAAAGGAGAGCTTGCCCGCAAGAAAGAAGCAGAAGTGAGAAAAAGAGGGCTCCTTAAAGAACAAAAAGAAAAAGAACGCCTTGAACGCGAAAGAGAGAAAGAACTAAAAAGACAGAAGAAAACTGAAGCACGTCTCGAAAAGAAGAGACAACGAGAATTGAAAAAGGAAAACAAGAGAATGAGGTGGGAAGGGAAAAGGCTCGAGAGGGAAAGACAAAGAGAAAAGCCGCGCCTCGAACGAGAAAGACAGAAAGAGCTAAAGCAACAAAAAAAAGCCGAAAAGAAAGCCAGAAAAAAAGCCGACAGAATTGCTAAACGAGAAGCCAAGAAGAAACAGCGCGAATTAAAGAAACAAAAAAGATAAATTCGAAGGGTTGACTTTTATAAAACACTGACATATACTAGAATAAGGGAAGGAGGAGATTTTTATGAGGAGAATATTAATCGTTATACTTATAGCAACATTTGTGCTAACGAGTTCCATCTGTTACGCTGCTGAAAAGAAAACTTCTTCAGACCTCCTGAAAGAGGGCCTTTTGGGAGCAGGAGCAGGCGCGGTAGGCGGCCTTGCTTCCGGCGCTAAAGGCGGAGATGTCTGGAAAGGCGCTCTCGCAGGAGCAGGGGTGAATATCATCGGCGGAGCACTTCTGGATTCTATTAGCGGAGAAAAAGTAGAGTCGGTTCAGAACGTGGAATCAATGAACTCTCAAACCGCCTTTGGCGCAGGGTATAAGGAAGGGTTTAATAACGGCTACAAACAGGGCTATACCCAGGGCTACAAAGAAGGTCTGAAAGAGGGAATAAAGAGTCAGTAAGGCTTTGAAGAAAACAAGTGATAAATTATGAAAAAAGGGGTGTTTCTGGTTAGAAACACCCCTTCAATATAATATTAAAGTATGTTACCACTTATCTTTCTCATCATAACCGTCCTTCTTGCCTCCGGTATATGTTCTATGACAGAGGCAGCTATATTGAGCCTGCCTTTTGTAAGGGCAAGAATTTTATACGAGACGAAACGAAAAGGCTCTCGAGACCTCCTTTTCATTAAGGAAAATATCCATTCTGCCGTAGCCACTATTGTTATTCTCAATAATGCGGTTAATATTATCGGCGCGGTATTTGTAGGACAGGTGATTGCGGGTGTATTCGGGGATCAATTCCTGGGCATATTTGCGGCTGTTTTCACACTTGCTATTATAATTATATCCGAGGTAATTCCGAAAACAATAGGAGAGCACCATAAGGAGTCTGTTTCTCTGGCCAGCGCAAAAATTTTAAGAATTTCTATGTGGGTGCTCAAACCCATAGTAAAGTCCATAGCGTTATTGATACGTCCCTTCAGCAGAAAGGGGAGACGGCCATGGGTAACAGAAGAAGAGATAAAAATGCTCCTGAGAGTCGGAAGAGATGCCGGCACTGTCGAACTCGACGAGGAAACGCTTATAAACAGGGTTTTTAAGCTAAATGATTTGAAAGCAATCCAGATGATGAAGCCCATAGATAATATATACGCCCTTGACGGGAATAAAACCCTTCTCGAGGAAAAAGGACGAATAATAAGCTCTCCCTACAGTAGAATAGCCGTGTATGAGAAAGGTCTCTCAAAAATTATAGGCACTTGCCAGCAGCGGCTCCTTTTAAGAGAAATCGCAAATGACAATTACGATATGCGCGTCAAAGACTTTATGTCAAAACCTATTTTTGTGGGTGAGAACGAAAAAGCCGATAATCTTCTCGAGAAATTCAGGTCTTACCATCAACGCCTTTTCATAGTCCGGGATAAGCAGGGCAAAAATATAGGCGTTATTACAATGGAGGACGTTTTGGAGGAGCTTTTCGGCGAGGCCTCTAAGGAAAAAAGATATTAAGTTTTCAATTTGACAAAAGTTATTGGATTGACAAGGTAACATATCTATGTTACCTTACAAGAAAATAAAAAGCCGGGATAGCTCAGCTAGTAGAGCGCGGGCCTGAAAAGCCCGGCGTCCCCAGTGCAAATCTGGGTCCCGGCACCATCGCCCGCGTAGCTCAGTTGGTAGAGCAAGCGCTTCGTAAGCGCTAGGTCGGTGGTTCGACCCCACTCGCGGGCTCCATTAGAATGCCTAAATTCAGGACGCTTCTTAAAAACAGAAATTTCGTCCTCTATTCCGTCGGACAGGCGTTTTCCCAGTTCGGGGATAGGCTCGTCCAGATTGTGTTAATCGGATTCGTCTATAAAAGATGGCCGGGTTCGACGTTTATGCTCGCCAAGCTCTTCTTTTTCACCGTTATACCCTCGTTTTTTATCAGCCCCATAGCAGGCGTTTACATCGACAGGTGGAACAAAAAATATGTCATGATCGCCAGCGATATGTTTCGTGCTATGGCGATACTCTGTATCCCACTTTTGTTCATTTATGGCGAGAGCGTTATCCCGATTTATATCATCATATTTCTTGTCTTCGCAGCCGCATGTTTTTTCTTGCCGGCAAGGCTTTCTGTTATCCCGGGTTTAGTTCCTAAAGAAGAATTGTTACTTGCGAATTCCGCAAGTTCCATTACGTGGGTTATCTCAGGAATAGTGGGTTTTAGCTTTGGCGGAGTTCTTGCCGAATGGATTGGGATAAAAAATAGTTTATATATAAATTCACTCGTTTATGTTTTTTCCGCTCTGAGCTTTCTGTCTTTGGTTTATTCTATGAAAAATAGAAACCGTTCCGCCAAACCCGAACTGCCGCGTCAGGTAGAAACAATCCTCAAGAAATCATTTCTCTACGACCTTAAGGAAGGATTAAAAACTCTATTTTTTGACAGAAGAATGAGGTTTGTCGCGTATATCTTTTTTATCATTTCTTCGATGTTCGGCGCTATCTATGTAGTTAGTGTCGTTTTTATTCAGGAGACGCTCGGCTCAATGACGAAGGATGTAGGCATATTCGGCATGTGTCTATTTGCAGGGCTTTTGCTCGGCTCTTACATATATGGAAGGATAGGGCAAGGGCTTCCAAGGGCAAAGACTATTTTTATATCGCTTTTCCTTATAGGAATTTTCATAGATACTTTCGCTATAGGACTTAAAGTAATGAAATCGTTCTGGTTTGGAGGCATATCCGCCTCTCTTGTGGGCTTTTTTATCGCACCTATCTATGTAATTGCAAATACAATTATTCATGAATCTATTGAAAGCAATTTAAGAGGCCGCATATTCAGCTCTATAGGCATTATTATGAATCTGGGTTTTCTTTTCTGTATGTTTATATCCTCAATGCTGGCAGAGCATATAGACAAGTTCTGGATACTTGTTACTTGCGGGTCCGGGCTTTTGCTTTTTGGGATAATAAGTATACTGGCAGGTTTTTTAAAAAGGTTTAGTTTTTCTTCTTGAGTTTCTTTATGGCTGGCACCATTTCATTGATGCATACTCTGTAAAAATTGCATAGTGGGCAGCAGATATTCTCCTCGCCTCGTTCCCCTCTATACCATTTAGTTTCGCAGGTCCAGTAAAGCTGGCACTTTTCGCAGCAGTGCAACTTTTTTCTTAAATAGCCCATCTGTTAATCCTCTGTTCAAAATCATTTTACACCATTTTTGAAATGTGTCAAGCGTGAAAATAGTTTTTTGACAAACACAGTTCATAATGTATAATATTACTACTATGTTTAGAAGAACATTCCACGGAGGGGTTTTTCTTTCCGAGTGCAAGGAATACACGGTTGATAAGAAGGTAAAGGCGATTCCGGCGTCTCGCGAAATCATTTTACCTTTAAGCCAGCATATGGGCTCACCCAACGAACCCCTTGTTAAGCCGGGCGATAATGTAAAATTGGGCCAGTGTATCGGAGAAACCGATTCTTCCAGCTTTTCTACTGCAGTCGGTTCCTCGAGTCGAAGGCGAAGAGAAACCAAAGCCCGTGTTTCAGTGCCTGTGCATTCGCCTGTTTCAGGCAGGGTAAAGGCCATTCAGGATTTTTTTAATCCCATTTACGGAAAAGCGCCCGCAGTGGTAATAGAAAACGACGGAAATGACGAATCCACAGCGCTGGTAAAAAGAGAAAATCCAGAGACATTATCCAAGCAGGAATTAATAGGGATTATAAGAGATGCCGGAGTGGTCGGCCTCGGAGGAGCGGCCTTCCCCACCCACATAAAATTAAATGTCCAGGAACAAAAGAAAATAGATACGTTAATCATAAACGGCGCAGAGTGCGAACCATACCTTACCTGCGACCACCGCCTTATGGTAGAAAAAACAAATGAGATTCTAAATGGAATATATTTGCTCGCTAAAATTTTAGAAGTAAGTAATATCTTTTTAGCCATAGAGGATAATAAATTAAGTGCAATCTTTGCTATGGAAAAAGCCATTCGCGAGAAAATCAAAAAATTCCCGCGACCGAAGGGGCATACGCCGGTTCAAATCGTAGTCCTTAAAGCAAAATATCCTCAAGGCGGGGAAAACCAATTAATAAAAGCTATTCTTAAAAAAGAGGTCCCGCCCGCTAAATTTCCGCCGGAGGTGGGTGTACTAGTACAGAATGTGGGAACATGTTTTGCGATATATCAAGCCGCCTACGAAGGAAAGCCGCTTATAGAAAGATGCGTTACCTTTACAGGGGGATGCTTGAAAGAGCCGGGGAATTTTGTTGTGCGATTCGGGACGCTTCTAAAAGACGCGGTAGAGTTTTGCGGAGGATTCACGGACGAGGTTGCGAAAATAATTGTAGGCGGCCCTATGATGGGCATAGCGCAGTATAGTTTGGACATACCTATCGTTAAAGGCGTAACAGGGGTTATTTTCCTTTCAAAAAAGGATTTAGAACTTTTTGAGGAATCCACTTGCATTCGCTGCGCCAGGTGCGTGGATGTATGCCCGGTTAATTTGTTGCCCACCGAGATTATGCGTATGGTAAAATATTCGAGATGGCATTATTTGGACAAGCTTCATCCGGGCGACTGCATAGAATGCGGCGCCTGCGCATATGCTTGCGCAAGTAGAGTACCTTTGGTGCAGTATATAAAATTGGCTAAATTGAAAGAGGCGGAAAGAAAATGAAAGAAGAAAATTTCTATATTTCACCGGGCCCTCATATTTTTTCAAAGGAATCAACGCCAAAAATGATGAAGGATGTCATTATCGCTTTAGTACCCGTCATTTTTGCAAGCATCTGGTTTTTTAGAACGAAAGCCATTATTTTACTTCTTGTATCTATCGCATCCTGCGTTGCTTTTGAGGCGGGCCTTCAATTTTTAATGAAAAGAAAAATAACTATTTCTGACTATAGCGCAGTAGTAACAGGTATCCTCTTTGCGATGGTTATGCCTCCTTCGTTACCGATTTGGGCATGCATTCTCGGCTGTTTCGTTGCCGTAGGCCTTGCCAAACAGCTTTTCGGAGGCTTGGGGATGAATATATTTAATCCGGCCTTATTGGGAAGGGCTTTCCTTGCAGCGGCTTTCCCTGTGTTTATGACCAGGTGGAACCATCCCATTTCGCTTGATGCCGTAACCGGAGCAACGCCTCTGGGGCTTGTTAAATTTGGCCATAGCTTAGATATAAATTATTGGGATCTTTTTATCGGCAATGTTTCCGGCTCATTAGGAGAGACTTCCGCCCTGGCACTCCTAATAGGTGGATTATACCTCTTGATTAAAAAGACCATTGACTGGCGCATACCATCGGCGTATATAGGGACAGTTTTAGGTATAAGTTTTGTAGCTAACCTAATTTCGCCGGATGTGTACAGCGGGGGACTCTTTCATATTTTGGCCGGCGGACTTCTCATAGGTACTATATTTATGGCCACAGACCCGGTGACAAGCCCTGTTACTAAAACCGGGCGCTGGATTTTCGGAATAGGCTGCGCGGTGATTACAATGGTTATACGGTTATGGGGCGGGCTTCCCGAGGGCGTGATGTATGCGATACTTTTGATGAATGCCTTGACGCCTCTCTTAAATAGGATGACAAGGCCGAGGAGGTACGGGACTTAATGCGTAAAACAATACAGATGATATCTGTGCTAACAATTGTAGGGCTTGTTTCAGGCGCGGTGTTAGTATTCACGTATAAGTATGCAAATCCGCTTATACTGGATAATCAGAAGAGCGAAATGGAAGAGGCTATCTTCAAAATTTTCCCGAAAGCAGATACCTACGACAAAGATATTATAGAAGATAACGTTGTTTTCAGAGTGAAAGAAAAAAGCGGTAAACTTTTAGGGTATGCTTTTTTAGCCCAGGGCAACGGTTATCAGGGTGTGATAAAGATGATGGCAGGAATAGAGCCGGATTTAGAAACCCTCGTAGGCATAGAAATTTTGGAGTCACAGGAAACACCCGGCCTGGGACAGGAAATAACAGAAGAAGAGTTTAAAGCGCAATTTAAAGGCCTTACGACGTCGCCCGAAATCACTTATGTTAAAAATAAATCGCCGGAAAGGCCCAACGAAATTCAGGCCGTAACAGGCGCGACAGTATCTTCAAGCGCTGTTGTTTCGATATTGAATGAGAAGATTAAAGCGATAAAAGAAAAATTGAAAGAACAGTAGGTTACGAATGGATAGTTTAAAATGCGCAAGTTGCGGTAAAGAACTCTGTAAAGGCCTGTGGAGGGAAAATCCTATTTTCTTTCAGGTTCTCGGAATGTGCCCGACCCTGGCTGTTACAACCAAGGCACTTTTCGGTTTCTCAATGGGCATGGCTACCACGTTTGTCCTTATCTCGTCGAGTTTAGTTATCTCGTGCATAAGAAAGCTCATTCCGCCGCAGGTAAGGATTGCAACCTTTACAGTAATCATAGCGACTTTTGTTACCTGCGCCGATTATTTCCTTAAAGCCAACTTTTATACCATTTCCAAAGAGCTCGGCCCGTATGTTCCTTTGATTGTCGTAAACTGCATTATACTCGGCCGCCAGGAGGCCTTTGTATCCAAGCACGGTGTAGCCAAGAGTTTACTGGACGCCCTCGGCATGGGCATCGGCTTCAGCGCTGTGTTGGTGCTACTGGGTTCCATAAGAGAACTTTTCGGATTCGGAACAATATTTTACTATAAGATTCTGGGCGAAGGTTTTGAGAATTGGGTTATTATGGCGCTTCCGGCTGGCGCGTTTATTACGCTCGGCTTCTTGGTGGGATTGTTTAACTGGATAAACATCCGCCTTCGTCAGCGCAGAAATTCAGCGTAGGTATATTTAAGCGGGCAATATAATGATAAATCTAACGTTAATATTCATAGCAGCTGCAATCACGCATAACTTTGTCCTTACTTATTTTTTAGGCATCTGCCCTTTTATAGGTGTTTCTAAAAGAATAGAACAAGCCGTGGGTATGGGGCTTGCTACTACTTTTGTCATGACCCTTGCCGCCTGCGTTACATGGGTTATTTACCATTTTATACTCATTCGCTTTGGCCTTCCGTTTTTACAATATGTATCTTTTATTATCGTTATCGCCAGTCTCGTGCAGATAGTGGAGATGTTTATCAGAAAGACCTCACCGGCTTTATACAGGGCTCTCGGGATATATCTCCCCCTCATTACCACAAACTGCGCTATTTTGGGACTTGTGCTTTTTATGGTACTCAGAGAGTACACCTTTTTAGAAGGCGTTGTCTTTGGCGTCGGCGCGGGATGCGGCTTTACCCTTGCGCTCGTTATTATGGCGGGGATTCGGGAAGAACTCGAATGTTGCGATATACCGAAACCATTGCAGGGGGCAGGAATAACGCTTATTATTGCGGGAATCCTGGCGCTTTCGTTTATGGGATTCGGGGGATTAATCAGTAGATGATGGATAACACGGTTATAACATCAATACTAAGCATGGCAGGCTTAGGACTATTCTTTGCCTCGGTTTTAGCGCTTGTGAGTCAAAAGTTAAAAGTAAAAGAGGACCCGAGGATAGAAAGGATAGAAGAAGCTCTTCCCGGCGTAAATTGCGGTGTTTGCGGATTTGCAAATTGCCGCCAGTATGCGGAGGCGCTCGCGAAAGAAGAGATTTCGCCAAACCAATGTAAAGCAGGCGGGGAAGAGGTTATTAGCCGGCTTTCCGGGATTTTAAACGTAAAGATTGAGAAAAAAATTGACCAGATTGCCGTTTTGCATTGCGGCGCAGATGAGTCTGGAAGAAAAAAGAAAGCAATCTATACGGGAGTAAAAACTTGCCTCGCGGCGCATAATACGTTTGGCGGTGAAGTTCTTTGCGAATACGGATGTCTCGGTTACGCCGACTGTATGAGGGCTTGCCCCTTCGGCGCAATTAGAATGGTGAGGGGGCTTCCTAAAATTGATAAGGATAAATGCACCACATGCGGAAAATGCGTAGCTTCTTGCCCGCGTAATCTTATAACCCTGGAAAAAATAGATTCAGGAAATCTTATATACGTAGCTTGCAGCAATCCGGATAAAGGCCCTGAAACAAGGAAAGTATGTTCGGTAGGTTGCATAGCGTGCGGCATCTGCCAGAAACTGACCGGCGGCATATTTTACGTTGAGAATAATCTGGCCCGGGTGCGATATGATAAGGCGAAAAATATCGCTAACACAGAAGAAGTTATCAATAAATGCCCGACGAAATGCATTGTAAATGTTTAAAAGGAGGGAAAAGTGGCTGGAAATTTGTTAGAAGTAAACTCGGATAATTTTAAAACAGAGGTTTTAAGCTCGGATATCCCGGTCCTGGTAGATTTCTGGGCTGAATGGTGTATGCCGTGCCGCATGGTAACCCCGATTATAGACGAACTTTCAAAGGGTTATAAAGGAAAGATTAAGTTTGTCAAAGCGAATGTCGATAATAATACCCAGCTTGCCACAGATTTACAGATCTTGAGCATACCTGTCTTAATCGTTTTTAAAAACGGCAAAGAGATAAAAAGAATACAAGGTGCCAATCCAAAGTCCGTGATACAAAAAGAGATTGAAACAGCATTGCAAGGTTAACTAACATGTATATTTTAGGTATATCCGCCTATTATCACGATTCCGCAGCCGCTATATTAAAGGACGGCGAAATATTAGCCGCAGCCCAGGAGGAGCGCTTTACAAGGAAAAAACACGACCATAGTTTCCCCGGGAATGCCGTCAGTTACTGCCTTGAGAATGCGAAGATTTCTGCAAGAGAACTTGATTATGTCGCATTTTACGATAAGCCGTTTATTAAATTTGAGAGAATACTCGAAACATATCTTGCCTATGCGCCTTTCGGAATCAAGTCATTTATTAAAGCGGTCCCTTTATGGATTAGGAAGAAAATATGGATGAGGGATCTGATAAAGAAAGAGCTCGGCTACGACGGCCCGATTATATTTCCGGAACATCACGAGTCCCACGCTGCGAGCGCGTTCTTTCCGTCTCCTTTCAGGGAAGCAGCGATACTGACCATAGACGGGGTCGGCGAATGGACGACAGCCAGTTTCGGAGTGGGGAAAGATAATTCAATTACCCTTAAAGCAGAAATTAAATTCCCGCATTCCCTGGGCCTTTTGTATTCGGCGGTTACGTATTATACCGGATTTAAGGTAAATTCCGGGGAATATAAACTGATGGGCCTCGCCCCTTACGGGAGGCCCGTATACAAGGACCTGATTCTAAAGGAATTGATAGACTTAAAAGAGGACGGCTCTTTCAAGCTGAATATGAAATATTTTAATTATTGCGCGGGCTTAACGATGACCAATAAAAAATTCCACACCCTTTTCGGAGGGCCACCTCGAAAGCCGGAGTCAAAACTGACTCAAAAGTACATGGATGTTGCCCGTTCCATACAGGAAGTAACCGAAGAAATAATGCTTAGGATGGCACGGCACGTCTATAACGTTACGGGTAAGAAAAATCTGGTTCTTGCCGGCGGGGTTGCCTTGAATTGCGTGGCAAACGGAAGAATATTGCGGGAGGCGCCTTTCAAGGACATATGGATTCAACCCGCCTCAGGGGATGCCGGCGGCGCTTTGGGCGCTGCGCTTTTTACGTGGCATCAGTATTTGGGGAACAGGCGCGTTGCGGATGACAAAAATGATTTCCAGAAGGGGTCATATCTCGGGCCGGAATACACCAACGATGAAATAATCAAATTTCTTAAGGAAAAACGCGTTCCTTACGTTGAAATGAGAGACGAAGAAATCCCGGAGCGCATCGCGGACCTGATAGCGGAAGCAAAGGTTATCGGCTGGTTTCAGGGCAGAATGGAATTCGGGCCTCGCGCGCTTGGTTCGAGAAGTGTAATAGGCGACGCCCGCTCGCCGAAAATGCAGGAAGTGATGAATCTCAAAATAAAATTCCGGGAAAGCTTCAGGCCATTTGCCCCTTCTGTTTTACAGGAGAAAACAGCCGAATATTTCGGCCTGGATAGAGAGAGCCCTTATATGCTTCTGGTAGCCCCGGTTAAAGAGGCAAAGCGGCGTAAGGCAACCCGCGATGAAGATAAACTTTTTGGGCTTAAGAAACTAACTGTTCTGCGTTCAGAAATTCCTGCGGTTACGCATGTTGATTATTCAGCCAGAATCCAGACAGTAAACCGCCGGACCAACCCTCTCTACCGCGATATGATAAAAAAATTTGACGAGAAGTACAAATGCCCCGTTATTATAAATACCTCTTTTAACGTCAGAGGCGAGCCCATCGTTGCCACGCCCGAAGACGCGTATCTATGTTTTATGAGAACCAACATGGATTATCTGATTATGGGAGGCGCCCTTTTAGAGAAGAAATCCCAGAAGCCGCTCGATAGAGATATTGATTGGTTGCGGGAATACGAACTCGATTAGACGCCGCGAGGTTAGTATGTTCGAAGAGATTAAAGACATAAAAAGTACCAAAAAAGAGTTGCGAGAGTTTGGCTTGACGATTGGAATAATTCTTGTTATTCTAGGGGGAGTTTCATTGTGGCGCGGTAAAGGGTTTTACCCGTATTTTCTTGGGATAGGCGGGTTGTTTATAATTTCGGGCTTAACGCTCTTCCACATCTTAAAGCCACTTCAGAAAGTATGGATGAGTTTTTCGATAATCATAGGATTTTTCGTAAGCCGGTTTATCCTTTTAATCCTTTTTTATGCCGTTTTAACGCCTATGGGCCTGCTTACGCGGCTTCTCGGAAAGGATATACTGGACCAACGGATAGATAAAACCCGCCGGTCATACTGGCATGAACGAGAGGGTGGCATAAAAAACAAAGAAAGCTACGAGAAACAGTATTAAAGACACCTTCCGGGGTGGGAGAGGTTAATTTATGAGCAAGATTTCATTTTTTAAGGAATTATGGGGGTTCTTGGTGACGCGGAAGAAGTGGTGGCTTCTGCCGATTATTATTATCCTGCTTCTTTTGGGGCTTTTAATCGTATTTACCGAATCCTCAGCAATCGCTCCGTTTATTTACACGTTATTTTAATAATATGAATATAGCGGTATTCGTTTCAGGAAACGGCACGAACCTGCAAGCTATAATCGACGCAATTTCGCGCGGCGAAATAAAGGCGAAAATCGCGCTTGTTGTAAGCGATAACAAAGACGCTTATGCGCTGGTCAGGGCGAAAAAGGCGAATGTAGAGACATTTATCTTAAGCGCGAAAGATTTTAAAAGCCGGGAGGATTACGATAAAGAAATCATCAAAGAACTTGAAAAGCGTAACGTTCGGCTGGTAGTCCTGGCCGGTTTTATGAGATTGCTTTCTCCGTATTTTGTCAGGCAATATAAGAATAAAATTATGAATATTCATCCCGCGCTTTTACCTTCTTTTAAGGGCACGCACGGTATAAAGGACGCTTTTGAGTGCGGCATGGAGATGACCGGTGTTACCGTTCATTTTGTTGACGAGGAGTTGGACCACGGCCCGATAATATTGCAGGAAACTGTAAGTATAGACGGAGACGATACGCTCGAGACCCTGGAAGAAAAAATACATAAAGTCGAACACAAGCTATATCCAAAAGCGATTCGTTTATTTGTGGAAGGGAAATTAAAAGTAGAGGGACGAAAGGTTAGCCGAGGAGGTTAGAAATAGGATGTCAACGAAGATCAAAAAAATTCATGGACGCGAGATTCTGGATTCGAGAGGAAATCCTACGGTTGAAGTCGATGTAGTTTTAGAGGACGGCTCTTTCGGCAGAGCCGCTGTTCCGAGCGGCGCCTCGACGGGAGAACACGAAGCCGTTGAACTCCGAGACGGCGATAAATCGCGTTATCTAGGGAAGGGCGTAACGAAGGCCGTAGGAAATGTTAATAAAGAGATTGCTTCGAAAATAATAGGCATGGATGCTTTAGAGCAGCGGAAGATAGATAAGGCGTTAATCAACCTGGACGGAACAGAGAATAAATCACGCTTAGGGGCAAATGCGATTTTAGGCGTATCGCTGGCTGTATGTAAAGCAGCTGCCGGTTCAAAAAAATTATCTTTATATAAATATATGGGCGGCGAAAAAGCCAATATCCTTCCCATACCTATGATGAATATATTAAACGGCGGCGGGCATGCCGATAACAATGTGGATTTGCAGGAGTTTATGATAATGCCTGTAGGCGCCCGTAATTTCAAAGAAGCCTTAAGAATGGGGAGCGAGGTATTTCATAATTTAAAGGACATATTGAAATCTAAGAAGCTTTCAACTGCCGTCGGAGACGAAGGTGGTTTCGCGCCTGATTTAAAATCTAATGAAGAAGCAATCGATGTTATATTGGAAGCCATAGGTAAAGCCGGCTATAAAGCGGGAAAAGACATTTTTATCGCGTTAGACCCCGCCGCAAGTTCGTTTTTCAAAAACGGAAAATATATCCTGGAGGCAGAAAAGAAAAAAGACCTGCCTGCCGGCAGACAGGAAAATTCCTCCGACGATATGATTGAATTTTATTCACGCTGGGTCGACAAATATCCCATTGTCTCGATAGAAGACGGCCTGGCAGAGGACGATTGGGACGGCTGGAAAAAATTTACTGAAAAATTAGGTAAAAAAATACAATTGGTAGGCGATGACTTATTTGTTACAAACACAAAACGACTTAAGATGGGCATAGAAAAGAAAATTGCCAATTCTATTCTTATCAAGGTAAATCAAATAGGCACTTTGACAGAGACAAAAAAAGCCATCGAGATGGCAAGGAAAACAGGTTACACGGTAGTTGTTTCTCATCGCTCGGGCGAGACAGAGGATACAACAATTTCACATCTTGTTGTGGCCATGAATACAGGCCAGATTAAAACAGGCTCCGTATGCAGGACCGACAGAATTTGCAAATATAACGAACTATTAAGAATCGAAGAAGAATTAGGCGATAGAGCGGCTTACGGAAGCACGATATGGCCAAAAAGAGGATAACCTATATAGCAATAATAGGAATTTTTATAATCACTGTGGTATTTCTTCCGGGTTTTTCTAAGTTGCAGAAGATGAGAGAGAAAAACCGCAATCTGGAAAGGCGAATAGAGATATTAACGAAGGCAAACGAAGAACTCAGGCAAGAGAAGGAAAAGTTAGAGAACGACCCTTCTTACATTGAAAAGATTGCCCGCGAAAAACTCGGAATGACGCGCAAGAACGAGATAATATTAAAGTAGCTATAAGCTTTAGCTATAGATTTTCAGCAGGTTCCTCCATGGAATTAAAAAACCCTCTTAAAAAGAGGGTTTTTTAATTGGTAGCGGGGGTCCGATTCGAACGGACGACCTCAAGGTTATGAGCCTTGCGAGCTACCAGGCTGCTCCACCCCGCGTTATATGTACAATTCATTATACCAATTTTGGAAATTAAGTCAATTTATATTTTATTTGTTAAAAAGACTTGACAAGACAAGTATTGTAATGTATACTTGTTGTGGAGGTGAAAACAATGACTACCGTTCAATATTCGACTAAACTTACCCTGGAGCAAATAAAGGCACTAAAGAAAATCTCTGAGCAAACCCACGTCCCTCAGGCCGTTTTGGTTAGGGAGGCTGTAAGTTTACTTATTGAAGAGCTAAGAGATAAAGCGGTTTCTTTGAATTTTCTCAACCTTGTAAAGAAAAAGGTTAAACAAGATAAAAAGCTTCTTAAAAAAATAGCTAACTCATGAACTATTTAAACATACACCAAGTTTTGGCTATTTACAATGAGGTTATGAATGAGACAGGAGGTTCAGAAGGGATAAGGGATATTGGCCTTCTTGAATCTGCTGTGGCCAGACCTCAAAGTAGCTTTGCAGGAGAGGAGTTTTATCCTGATGTTTTTTCAAAAGCAGCTGCACTAGGGCATTCCATTATTCACAATCACTCTTTTATTGACGGAAATAAACGCACCGGGTATATGGCTATGAGACTTTTTCTAAATGTAAATGGATATGATCTAAAAGCGCCTTTAAAAGAGAAATATAAATTCGTTATGGAAATAGCTCAAAGCATGAAAGAAGAGGAATCTATTGCTCAGTGGTTAAAAAAACATAGTCGAAAAATAAAAACAAATCTCTAAGATAGTTTTACCTTCTTAATTCCATCCTTTTGAGAATGCTAATTTTGTGAACTCAAGTTAAAGATAAAAAAGCCAGATGTCTATGGTTGATTTTTTTTACTATTCATGTTAGAATAACAACAAGTTTGGTGCTTTTAATATGAAGCGATTCAACATATATACAAAAATCATAGTATTTATTATCACCATAGCATTCCTGTGGCAGAATATTGTATGGGCATATCCTGATACGCCTTCTATGTGCAGAGCCAGCCTCGTGCAAATAACGCTTGCCAGAGATAGAAATAAAGCGGCGGCATTCCGACGCTTTGCCGCCGCATACATTACAAACGCAATCTTTCGGCATCCGAACCCAACCCTCACCACGGTTAGGAATACCCTGCCCGAAATCCATCGCGCCGCCTTACGCCATGAACTCCCGGAAAAAGATATGCCAGTAGTCGAGGATGATACCGTAGAAGGCTTTATCAGAATAATATTTTCCGATACCAATGAGCTCCTTTTCTGCAATCCAAAAGTTTACAAAGAAACTACTCCTTCAACCCTAGAGCTGCCTATTAATGAATATCTACGTATTATCAGTATTAATCGTCCATCACCCGGCGGTGTCGGCGCAGCGCATTACGGTGATAAGGCGTTTGAGGAAGGACCTGATAAGTCAGAATCTCCAGCTTTTAAATTCTATGATAAATACCCTCTCCTTCAAAAATATCAGCCTAAGACTCTAATTGATACACTTGGATGGCTGGCCACCAATCGAGAAAAACTCGGAAATAATAGCTTAGGTTACCTTATTTGAGCCCTTACTGTTGCGGGAAGATTGCCTGGAAGAGAAAACCCTGGAACTTGGCAGCGCTCAGCAGCAGCTTTCGACCGTGCTATTCGTGGAGAACAGGTTATCCGTAGTGAAATTAATCGAATTTGGAGCAGTAATCTGGGAAAAGGATTGCATAGGACGGATCTAGCAAGACTACGAATCCATTTTAATCCTACTCTTTTACCAAATCTCAGAACAGGAAAGCCACTTTCAACAAGATATAGAGGTCTAATACTTGGTTTTGCTTACAAACTCTATGGACAAGAGCAGATTAAAACTCTAACCATCCCCAAACCCGGCGGTGTCGGCGCAGCGGATAACGAAGCGATAAACCTTCAAACCTTGCAAGGAATAGAGAAAAATGTCGAAAAAATAGTCCCGTTTTTAGCGCATTTTCTTATGCATTGGAACAAGGGATATCGCACTGAGCTACCTGAAGCGGAACCCGAGAAAAGAAGAAAAAAAGTAGTAATATTCGATTTACCCTCTACCAAGGCAGAAAAAGCAAGGGATTTATTTGAACAGCATATAATAAAAGCCCTTAAACGAATGAAACAAAATAACGGCACCATAAAGAAAATCCTGGAAGATATGGATACGTTTGGCAGGGAAAAGATAGATGTAGTCAGAAATAGAATAAAAGAAAACGCCTTGGATGCCGAGGACGTTATTATAGTAACAGACAAATTAAGACTCGAGCTCTTTGAAAAGGGAGAATTTGAAAACTCTTCCAAAACAGCTATTGACCCAGGCGAAGAATTCGATTGGGAAACCCAGTATTATCCATACGTCGAAGCAGCGTTTTTCGCTATATTAATGGGGCTGGTGAACGACTATTACAATGATACTAAGCTGCTCAAAAAATATAAAAACTTGCTATGGAAATGGTACAAACGGATACCTAATATAGAACAAATAGACGAAGAGACGTTAATACACCAGTGTTTTGAACCTGATGGGAAAACTCCCAAGAAAACAGTAATATTGAAACTTATACCGAATGCAACAAAGTTTGACCCTGACAAGCTGCAGAAGCTATACGAAAGGATAGAAGAAATTATTAGAAAGGCCTAAAGGAGGTGACGATAAGTGGATAGAACAAGAACAAGGAAATTAAAAGACATAAGCAATGAAGATCTATTTTCATTGTTTAAAGACTATACCAGGAGAACTATTGCAGAAGACCTTGAAGACATATACGAAAAAAAGGCGCATCTTCTGGATTCACAAGAACCCTGGGTGTTCCAGTTAGACGACTAATTTCGCTTTTCGTTGACAATATATACCATATATGGTATAAAATTATGGTCTAAGGAGCAACATGATAGAGCGATACACCCTTCCTCAGATGGCCCGCGTGTGGTCAGAAGAGAACAAGTTCGAGAAGATGCTCAAGGTCGAAATCCTGAGCTGCGAGGCCCTCTCTAAACTCAAAATCATACCTAAAGAAGCCCTGTTCCAGATTAAAAAGAAAGCCCGCTTTGACATCGCCAGGATAAAAGAAATCGAAAAGAAAACCAATCACGACGTCATAAGTTTCGTTATGAATCTTTCCGAGAATGTAGGCGAGGCAGCTATGTATATTCATTTCGGACTTACCTCAAGCGATGTCGTGGATACGTCGCTATCTCTGGTGATGTGCGAGGCGCTGGATATTTTAATAAAAGATACAGAAAACCTCCTGAAAGCATTTCGTCTTAAAGCCAGAAAATACAAAGACACGATAATGATAGGACGCTCTCACGGCGTCCACGCCGAGCCCATTACCTTTGGTCTTAAAATGGCACTTTTTTACGAAGAGACAAGGCGCAATCTCGATAGGCTTAAAGCCGCACGTGAGGTTATAGCATACGGTAAGATTTCCGGCTCTGTCGGCACGCATGCCAACATTGACCCGTTTGTAGAGGAATACATTTGCAAGAAACTGAAACTGAAACCGGCCAGGGTTTCATCTCAGATTTTGCAGCGCGACAGGCACGCCCAATATCTAAACGCTATCGCGATAATAGGAACGTCTCTGGAAAAATTTGCCACGGAATTTCGTGGGCTTCAAAGGACAGAAATAGGCGAGGTTGAGGAGTATTTCTCTCCGACGCAAAAAGGCTCCTCAAGCATGCCTCACAAGAAGAATCCGATAATGTTTGAGCGAATATGCGGCCTGGCCAGGATTTTAAGGGCAAATGCATTAGCAAGCATGGAAAATATACCATTGTGGCACGAGAGGGATATTTCCCATTCTTCCGCAGAGAGAGTAATTATTCCTGATTCAACAATACTTCTAAATTACATGCTTGTAAATATGGTCAATCTCGTTAATAGACTTGTTGTAAACGAAGATAAGATGAGAGAAAATTTGAATAAGACAAAAGGCATAATATTTTCTCAAAGGGTGCTTCTGGAGCTTATAAAAAGAGGGCTTACCCGGATAGAGGCGTACGATATAGTTCAGGACGCCGCCGGCAATATGAAAACCGAGAACATAGATTTTGAAAGGGCCCTGAACAAAAATAAAAGGGTAAGAAATATAATGGGCCCGAATGCCATCGAAAAATGTTTCGATTTAGGTTATCACACGAAATACATTGATAAAATATTTAAAAGGGTAGGAATATAGGTAGCCGTAAACAAGTAAAAAAGATGCAGAAGAAAAAGCAGATTTACGAAGGAAAAGCGAAGAAAGTTTACGAGACGGATAATCCTGACCTTCTGATTCAGGAATTTAAAGATGACGCAACCGCTTTCGACGCCACCAAAAGAGGAACGATCAAAAGTAAAGGTATAATAAATAATAAGATTTCAAAGATATTATTCGAGCTTCTGGAATCAAAGGGGATAGAAACGCATTTTGTAAAACAGCTCGACGAACGCCAGATGCTTATGAAGCGCGTTGAGATTATTCCTCTCGAGGTTACCATACGGAATACAGTTGCCGGAGGAATGGCAAAACGTCTGGGAATAGAAGAGGGTTTAAAGTTAGATGAGCCGGTATTGGAATACCATTATAAGGATGACAGTCTTCACGACCCCCTCATAAATGATTATCACGCTAAGGCCCTTAAACTAGTAACGGATGAAGAGCTGGATTTTATAAAGAAAAAGTCTTTCGAGATAAATAATATCCTGAAGGCATTTTTCGACCATAGAAATTTGGATTTAATTGATTTCAAACTCGAATTCGGAAGGCACAAAGGAAAGGTTCTCTTGGCTGACGAAATCTCTCCAGATACCTGCAGGTTCTGGGATAAAAAGACACGGGAAAAACTCGATAAGGACAGGTTTAGAAGGGACTTAGGCGGGATAGAAGAGGCCTACCAGGAAGTATTGCGAAGAATAACCTCTTAAATATGAAAAAACTTTCCTACAAGAAATCCGGCGTTGACATAGACAAGGCTAATCTTTTCATAAAGAAGATAAAACCCCTTATAAAAAGCACAAAGAGAGCCGGTTGGGTTGCCAATATCGGCGCATTCTCAGGGCTATTTAAACCCGATATATCCGCGTATAAAGACCCGCTTATCGTCGCCTCAACAGACGGCGTCGGCACAAAGCTCATGATCGCAAAGTGGGTTGGCAAACACGACACCATAGGCATAGATTTGGTAGCTATGTGCGTAAACGATATTATTACCTGCGGCGCGGAACCGCTCTTTTTCCTTGACTATCTCGCCACAGGGAAACTTTCTCCAAAAATTTCTTATGAAGTAGTAAAAGGTATTGTCAAAGGATGCAAGCTTGCCAACTCTGCCCTGATAGGAGGCGAAACTGCGGAACTACCCGGTATGTATAAACCTGGTAATTATGATTTAGCGGGATTTTCTGTCGGCATTGTAGATAGAAAAAAGATTATAGACGGCTCCAAAATAAAAAAAGGAAATCTCATTCTGGGGATAGCATCAACAGGGCTTCACTCCAACGGCTATTCATTAGTGAGAAAGGTATTTTCTAAAAAAGTGTTAACAACAACGCTGAAAAAAGAAGCGTTAAAGCCGACAGCGATATATGTAAGGCCGGTTCTTGATCTTATAAAGCGCTTTGACGTAAAAGGCATAGCCAACATTACAGGGGGCGGGTTCTACGATAATATAAGCAGGTTATTACCGAAAAATATTTCGGCCGTAATATACCAAGGAATATGGCCGATTTTGCCTATTTTTGAATTGATTAAGAAAAAAGGACGTATCGACGATGGCGAAATGTTTAGGACGTTCAACATGGGAATAGGAATGGTTTTGATTCTTCCGAGAGAGGAAGTCCTTAAGGCCAGGGATTACCTTTTGAGAAAATATAAACTTAAAAGCTGGTTAATCGGAGAGATAATTCAGGGAAGAAAACGACCGAAGGGAGTCCCAAGCGAAGTCGAGGGAAGGGTAGAGGTAGTGTGAGGGTCTTAGTTGTTGGCCAGGGTGGCAGAGAACATGCCCTTCTCTGGAAGATTAAACAATCACCGAAAGTTAAAAAGCTTTACTCTGCACCCGGAAATGGCGGAACAGCCAAGGTAGCTACGAATGTTTCTATAAAAGCGGACGACATCAACGGTTTAAGGAATTTCTGTGAAAAGGAAAAAATAGATTTAACCATTGTCGGGCCCGAGACGCCGCTTACATCGGGTATAGTTGATTTATTTAAAGAAAAGAATTTAAGGATATTCGGGCCCGGCAAAGCCGCCGCGCAACTTGAGGCAAGTAAGATTTTTACAAAGGAACTTGCGAAGAATGAGAATATTCCTACCGCCTGGTTTGAAATTTTCGATGACGCCAAAAAAGCAAAAGATTTTATAAAGTCAAAAAATGCCCCTATAGTCGTGAAGGCGGACGGATTGGCCTCCGGCAAAGGCGTGATTGTAGCGAAGACAGAGAATGAGGCGCTTCAAGCGGTCGATAAAATACTGGTGGAAAAAGCGTTTGGCTCCTCCGGCGACAGGATTATAGTGGAAGAATGCCTGGAGGGCGAAGAAGCTTCTATTATTGTTGTATCCGACGGAGAAAATGTGGTTCCCCTTGCTTCGAGCCAGGACCATAAGAGGATATTCAACGGTGATAAAGGGCCAAATACAGGTGGCATGGGCGCCTATTCCCCCGCGCCGGTAGTAACGGATGAGGTTTTTAACAATACGATTTCCCGAATAATAAAACCAGCTATTAACGGTATGAAAAAAAGAGGCATCCCTTACAAGGGCGTGCTATACGCCGGAATAATGATTACAAATGAGAACCCGAAGCTTTTGGAATTCAACGTAAGATTCGGAGACCCCGAAACCCAGGCAATTTTACCGAGATTAAATTCAGACCTTCTGGAATTGATAGAGTTATCGATGGAAGGTTCTCTCGAGAATTATAGTTTAAAGTGGAAAAGAGAAGCTTGTGTGTGCGTTGTTATGGCTTCAGGGGGATATCCCGGAAAATATGAAAAGGGAAAAGAAATCTCCGGTATTGAAAAGGCGCTTGAGCCGGAAGATACATTAGTATTTCATGCCGGAACAAAACTCGTCGAGAACACCTCCGAGGTGGCCCCGCCGAAGGCGGGGACTCCTCGGAGGTGGAATAGGTTTTTAACAAGCGGCGGCCGGGTATTAAACGTCGTAGCGCTCGGAGAAGGTATTAAAAATGCAATAGATAAGGCATACAGAGCTTGTAGTGTAATAAAGTTTGAAGATATGTA
>JAUWBJ010000109.1 GCA_030605095.1 Candidatus Omnitrophota bacterium
AATAGGAATGCTAAAAGTAATTATTACCGAACTTCTTATGTTCCTCAAAAATAAAAGCAGCACCAGAAATGCCAGAATTCCGCCTTGAATCGCGGCGTTCCTTACACCGTTTATTGCCTCCCTGATGAACTTGGACTGGTCATAAACTATTTCTATTTTTATATCTTCCGGCACCTCGGTTTGAATAATATTCAATGCCCTTTTTACGCGATTCACAACCTGAAGAGTATTTACCTGCGCCTGTTTTTGTATAGATACAGAGATATTCTCTTCGCCGTTGTATCGAGAAAAACTTGTCCTTTCTTTCACCGTATCGTAAAGAGTCCCCACGTCTTTCAAGAGAACAAGGTGCCTGCCTTCTGAAATTTCTTTTTTCTCTTCCTCCGGAGATAGGTATGGCTCTTTCTCTTCGACTTTTACCGCTATATTCTGTATTTCATCGACATGCTTGAATTCGCCCAGCGTCCTTATAAGATACTCATAAAAACTTTCCTTAATAGTGCCTGCCGGATAATTTAAATTTGCATCTGCGATGGATCTTGCAACATCCAAAAGAGGGACATTATGGGCTTGCAGTCTTCCCTGGTCTACCTCTACTGCTATTTCTCTTTCAAGGCCTCCTGTAATAGTGGCGGACGCAACGCCCTCGATTTTTTCGAGCTCGTCCTTTATTATCCTTCTTGAAATCTCCCTTATTTCTTGCGGGGGCCTTTCTCCCGTAACGCTCAGGGTCATTACGGGCATTTCGAAGGGGTTGTATTTCATTACAAGGGGTTCTTCCGATTCGCGGGGAAGGCGTTCTTTTATCAAATCTATCTTTTCTCTCATCCGGAGGGCCGCAAAATCCATATTTTGCGCCCATCCAAACTCAGCTATAACCAAAGATAAGCCCTCCCTGGATACGCTTCTTAAGCGCCTCAGCCCGCTTACCGTGCCTATAGCTTCTTCTACCGGTTTTGTGATAAGTGTTTCTATTTCTTCGGGCGCCGCATTCTCATAAGTCGTAACAACCGTAAGCTGGGGATATGTTATGGGAGGAAATAATTCCTGTGGAAGTTTCGTAAGGGAGATAAAGCCAAAAAGCATTATGCCCGCGAATATCATTACCGTCGTAACGGGCCTGTTTATGGAAAACTTGGGTAGATTCACCCCGCTCTTCCTTTCTTTGCATTATTATTGCTGGCTAAA
>JAUWBJ010000030.1 GCA_030605095.1 Candidatus Omnitrophota bacterium
TAAAATCTTTGCTTAAGAATTCCGTAAAAAAACGTCTTATAAGTGATGTCCCATTAGGTGTTTTTCTATCGGGTGGCGTAGATTCAAGCATTATAACAGCGTTAGCCTCAGAGTGTTCCGGTAGCAAAATAAAAACATTCAATGTTACCTTCAAAGGAAAGGGCTATTATGATGAGTCGAGGTTCGCAAGGAGGGTATCCCGGTTATTCGGCACAGAACACCAAGAGGTAGAGGTATCTCCGAATTTAAAAAGAGATCTTTCAAAAATCGTAGATTTTTTGGATGAACCATTCGCCGATTCGTCTTTTGTGCCGGCATATTACCTGTCGGAGTTTACACGCCAGTTCGTTAAAGTAGCTCTTTCTGGAACGGGAGGAGACGACATCTTCGCAGGCTATCGCCGCTACACGATGGATAACGCTGCTAAGATATTGGACAAGAGTCCACCTTTTATTAAGAAAGGCTTGTCATTCATCGCAGAGAGCATGTTTCCTACTAGGGCCAGCCATATCGGCGAAAAGGTCTTGCTAGCGAGAAGATTCTTTTCTGTCCTGAAAGCGGAGAGAGAAAAGCACCACGGTATGATAATGACTTTTATAAATAAGGAGGTGCAGAAGGAGCTTCTAAAATCCCATACCTTAAACCAAAATACTGATGACACATTGACCGCGCTTTCTAAAAATTTCAAAGATGAATCCTACGTCAACAAGGTACTCTATACAGATTTTCTCTCATATCTTGCTGGTGACTTGTTGACCAAGGAAGATACTGCAACAATGGCTGTAGGGCTGGAGGGAAGGGTTCCCTTTTTAGACCATCGGCTTGTCGAATATAGTTTTCAAATAGACCCAAAATTAAAGGTGAAAGGCCTATCTACCAAGTACATATTAAAAAAAGCGTTTGAAGATATCCTACCAAAGGATTTATTGTATAGAGAAAAGCATGGATTTGCCTTTCCGATAAGTGAATGTTTGCGAGGAGAATTGAAGGATATCGCAAAAGAGATATTATTTTCCAATGTTCACAACCTTTTTAATATAAATACGTTAGAGAAACTATTTGATGAACATATTGAGAAAAAAGTTGACCTGGGCCAGCATATCTGGGCCCTAATGGTCTTCAATCTCTGGTATGAAAAACATGCAAAATAAAAAGATAAAAATACTCAGAATCATAACACGGCTTAATATAGGCGGGCCTGCCATACATGCCGCGCTTCTTACAAGAGAGCTTAATAATAATGAGTTTGAATCAACGCTTATATATGGTTCGGCATCAAAAGGCGAAGGAGATATGAGTTATATCTTGGAAAATCATGATATAAAGTCTGTTTATATCCCCGCGTTAAAGAGAGAACTCAATCCTTTTTATGACATAATGGCATTTTACCGCATTTTTAAATATATAATGCAATACAAACCCGATATAATCCATACACACACGGCAAAAGCCGGTACCCTGGGACGTCTTGCTGCTATTCTGGCAAATGTTCCGATAAAGGTTCATACATTCCACGGCAACGTCTTCCACGGATATTTTAACAAGTCTAGCACGCGATTTTTCATTTTCATAGAAAAGATTTTAGCAAAGTTTACACAGAGCATTATCGCCATAAGCCAGAGGCAGAAAGACGAAATTGTCCAGAAATACGGCATAACGAATCCGAAGAAATGCAGCGTTATTAAACTGGGGTTTGACCTGGCTAAATTTTTAAGTTTGAATAGCAAAAAAGGCACATTCAGAAAAAGATTTAATTTTAAAGAGGATGATATTTTAGTCGGCATAGTGGGCCGTCTCACCGCCATAAAAAATCATAGGATGTTTATTGATACAATTGACCATATAAATAGGACTGCCGGAAAAGACATAATTGATAAAATCAAGTTTGTAATAGTCGGCGACGGCGAAATGAAAGAGGAACTTTTAGCATACGGTAGATTTAGGAGGCTGGAAAAGAAGGTATCTTTTATCGGCTGGATTAAAGATATTGATGAGGTTTACGCAGGTTTAGATATAGCCGCGCTTACCTCAATAAATGAAGGCACGCCGGTTTCTTTAATAGAAGCAATGGCATCTTCGAAACCGGTAATTTCTACGGATGTAGGCGGCGTAAAAGATGCCGTTGGCGAAACCGGGATTCTTGTAAAAAGCGGCGATTACAAAGTCATGAGCGATAAAATATCAAACTTAGCCGCATCGCTTGAAAAAAGGGAAGAACTGGGCAGGCGCGGCAGAGATTTTGTAAGGAATAAATATTCAAAAGAGCGCCTTGTGTCTGAACTGAGAGAGCTTTATAACGATCTAATAAAGAGGACAGAAATATGAAAGCGTTGGTTACGGGTGGAGCAGGTTTTATAGGGAGTCACCTTTGTGAGGCTTTGCTGAAGAAAAAATGGGAAGTTTATGCAATCGATAATTTATCCACCGGGAATATAAAAAATATCGAGCATTTACAGAATTCAAAGTTATTTCATTTTTATATGGACGATATAATGAATGAGAGAATAATGAAGAGTCTGATAAGAAAGGTGGGTATCGTATTCCATCTGGCAGCTGCAGTCGGCGTTAAATATATTTTAGATAATCCCCTAGATTCGATTAGGACAAATGTTAGGGGTACAGAAGTAGTTCTGGAACTGGCCAATTCATTCGGGAAGAAAAAGGTTTTTCTTGCTTCAACATCCGAAATTTACGGGAAAAATAGAGGGGACAAGACCTCGTTTAAAGAGACGGATGATAGATTGCTGGGTTCCACCACCAAGTGGAGATGGAGTTATTCCTGCACCAAGGCATTGGATGAATTTTTATCTCTGGCATATTATCGAGAAAAGAGGTTGCCTGTTATAATAGGAAGATTTTTTAATACCTGTGGGCCCAGGCAAACCGGCCGTTACGGCATGGTCATACCGCGTTTTATAAAAGAGGCTCTGTTAAATAAGCCCATTACTGTATATGGGGACGGAAAACAGACAAGGTGCTTCTTGTATATAGATGATGCCGTAAGGGCTATTTTAGGTCTTGTTGATGAGAAGAAAGCAATAGGCGAGATTTTCAACATAGGTAATCCCAGGAGCATTTCTATACTGGAACTCGCCAAAAAGATTAAAAAAATTACCAAATCAAAGTCCAGAATTGAGTTTGTTCCATACGAAAAGGCATATGAAAAAGGATTTGAAGATATGCGCCACAGAAAGCCCGACATATCGAAGATACAGTCTTTTATAAAGTTTTCTCCCAAAGTCGAAATCGATGAGCTGTTAAAAAGAACGATAAAATATTTAGAGCGGTAAGAGAATCTAATGGTTACGATACAGGACATATTCGGGGCATTTTTTATAGCGCTTATAATTTCTTATGGTTTTACACCTCTCGCAAGACAGATAGCATTTAAAATAAAGTTAGTAGACCATCCTAATTCTAAGAAATCCCATGCCCATCCGATACCTTTATTAGGCGGGCTTTCTATATTTTTGGCATTCTTTGCAGGGGTTCTCTTTACTACGAATATCAATAATCCTATATACGGCATTTTGATAGGCGGTATAATTTTACTGGGTTTAGGTATTATAGACGATAAGTTAGGCATGATGCCCAGAATGAAACTTTCAGGACAGATTTTAGCGGCGCTTATAGCATATAAAATGGGCGTCAGGGTTATTACATTTGAGGACTATTACTTAAGCATGTTTTTTACAGTTTTCTGGATAGTAGGCATTACGAACGCCTTTAATCTCCTGGATAATTTGAACGGCCTTTCAAGCGGTATCGCCGGAATTTCCGCGGTATTTTTCGGAATAATGGCACTCTTGGATTCGCAAATTTATATCGCCATCCTTTCGTTCGCTTTAGCGGGGGCATGTTTCGGTTTTCTAAAACACAATTTTCCGAAAGCAAGTATCTTTATGGGAGATTCAGGCAGCATGTTTCTGGGGTTTGCATTAGCGTCGATAGCAATATTGGGAAGCTGGGAAACCGATAAAATAAGCCTATCTTTATCTTTACCGGTTCTCATTTTGGGATACCCGATTTTTGATACGACACTCGTAACCTTTTTGAGGCTTAGAGAGAAGAGATCCATTTTTTTGGGCGGGAAAGACCATTCTTCACATATTTTAGCGTCTTTAAGGTTTAAGAAGAAGAGAGCGGTTTTATTGATATATACAATCTCTGTCCTTCTGGGGGTGAGTGCCCTTTTAGTATCAATATTACCACTCGCTATAGCTATAGCGATATTTGTAATTACGGTATGCGGTATGATAGGTTTTGGCACGTATCTTGCGCTTAAAAGGTTAAAAAGCGCCAAGTTACGAAGACATGAAAACAATTAAGGACGATTTATCAATTTCATTAAATTAGCCGGAGCAGGGGTCTGACACTTTTGAGCAATTTTGGAATAATAAAATTTAGCCTTGTCAAATTCTCTGTTGCTTTCGTAAGAATTTCCGAGATAGAATAAGGCTATTTCTTTCCATCTGGTTTCAGGGAATTCTTTTAATAACTTTTGCAACTCTAAAATAGAATTATTGTAATATCGCCTATCCCAGAATGCTTGCCCTTTGAAGAAGATACTCTCAGATTTTATAAAATTATCTTGGGTTGTTTTCATGACGTAATCATAATCTATAATGGCTGAATTAAATCTAAATGATAGATGTTTTAATCTTGCTTTTATAAAAAGGTCAGTATGTGCCAATTTAAAATAAATCTCCTGAATGAATATTAAAAATGCATCGCCAAAAATAGCATAATAAAAGTTTATTAATTTCGCTAGTAAAAACCTTTTTAAGTCTTTTTGATAATTACTTCTGAAGATTACTGGCTCATATGTTTTTTCGTACAGCCTGAAATATGCAGCAGGTTCATATGTCGTGAAATATGTGGCAGGATCGGCCTTTCCGAAGATTTGTATCGCGTCAAATTGTTCCGATTTTATTTTGACATCACTATTCTGAATGTCCTCAAAAGAGGCAATATTCCGTCCATCGGTAAAAAATACAAAACCGTGATATGGGTCTAAAACCCTATATTTACCGTCGATATACAAATTGCATATGCTATGATGTGAGATTTTATCATATCCCCGTAAAAAAATAAGGTGTCCCTTAATATGAACTTTTCTCGCTAATGTTATAACCGTATTCGCTTGTTGGTCACACCAGGCAATCCCTCTTATCATATCATTTAATGGGTGCTTGTCTATTACATCCGCTTTTATGGGGAATAGGTGTGTGTGTACATAATCGAATAGTTCTAGCGCTTTTTCTTTATCAGATTTAATTCCTCGAGTTAATTTAGTTGCTATTACTTTATAAACCAATTCCTTATGGACGTAATTCCGTAATCTAGGCGGGCCAAATAACATAATAAACGGAGCAAAGAATATTACAACCAAGACAATAATGGTTATGCATAGAATTCGGATATTTCTCTTTATTTTCGGTCTCATTTAATCCTTCTTTTCAGGTATGTTAAAGATTACATTTAATGCTATAATATAAATAAAATTATAAGATTAAAGAAAGAGAATGTCAATATAAAATGGTGGAGGATGGCGTTATTTTCATTGAAAAAGAGGCCTATCAATGGTATTATCTTAACCGTGAAGAATTCCAGAAATATAATAGATATTCTAAATAAAACTATAGAATGGTCACTTTACATATTAGTTTTTAGCATACCCTTTTCAAAGACAGTTATTGAAGGTTGCATTCTGATAGCATTCATTGCATGGGTTATTAAGAAGATTCTATTAAAGGATTTCCGACTCAAGAAAACGCCGCTGAACGTACTTTTGTTTGCCTTTTTGGCCATTAATATTATATCGTTTGTGAACGCCGACTTTAAACTACTGTTTATGAGAGCTATAATAACGAAATGCCTAAAGTTTATTATATTATATTTTATAGTTGTTGAAACAGTAGATTCAAAAACAAAATTTAAGAATCTTCTTATAATGGCTTCTCTATCTGCGGTTATCGTTATGATAGACAGTTTCCTTCAACATTATTTCTTGCATCAGGATTTGATCCGCCTTTATCCGTCTTTTAAATTCAGATATGTTACTTACTTGAAATATAATACTCTTGGGTTTCCAACAGGTCCTTTTCCTTTTCCGAATGATTTGTCAGCCTGGATGCTCATAGTTTTAATGCCGGCTCTCTGTTTATTTATCCGGGGCGTAAAACGGCTACGCCCAAGATTTATTTTAGGCACGTTTTTATTTCCTTTTCTATTTTTGTTTTACTTAACAAATGCAAGAGCCGCCTGGCTCGGTTTTTTTGCCTCGTTTTTTTTGATACTTTTTATTGTGGGTAAAAAACTCTTTATAGTTTTTGTAATACTTTTTTTGGTAGCCGCAGTTATATTGCTTTTTTTACCCAGAGAAAAGACCATCAATATTCTCGGTTTATCAAGCTTGCAGGATAGATTTTATATGTGGCGAATAGGGTGGAAAATATTTACGGAGCACCCAATTATAGGAAACGGCCTTAATATGGGTTTTAGTAAGTTCCAGGAATATCGTGAAGATGTATATAAGAATAAAAAAGGAAGCTATTTCCATAACGCGTTTTTACAAGTTGCAGTCGAAACGGGGATTGTAGGGCTCCTTGTTTTCTTGTTGTTAATTGGTAAGTTGCTGGGGACAGGTCTCCGCATGTCACTAAGCCCACCTACCGAAAGACCTGTCCCCGGACGTGACAGCGACACCGTGTTTCGTCGGGCTTTTACTTTAGGTTTGACCGGAGGACTATTGGCATTTTTAATACATGGCTTTTTCGATACGAATTTGCAGTCATTGCCGCTGGTTATATTATTTTGGTTTAGTGTAGGGCTTTTGATGAGTGTGCCACACATATATGCTAAAAAGATATAAAAATATACTTGTCATAAATACATTTGGTATCGGTGACGTGCTTTTTTCTACGCCAATGGTGAGGGCTCTAAAAAAAAGCATACCGGATTCACGCATAAATTTTATGTGCAATGAAAGATGCCGATATCTTATACAGTCAAACAGAGATATCGATAACGTTATTGTATTCGAGAAAGATAGGTACAGAGAAGCACTCAGAAGATCAAAAATAGAATTTATACGGGAAATATTTAAACTCGTAAAAATAATAAGAAATTCGAAATATGATTTGGCAATTGATTTGTCTTTAGGGTATCAAATTTCTTTGCTTTTAAAACTTTTAGGTATAAAGAAGAGAATCGGGTTTAATTATAGAAATAGAGGAAGATTTTTAACCAGCAAATTAGATATAAATGGGTTTAACGATAAACATGTTATCGAGACCTATTTAGACATTTTGGGATTGATAGGTATAAGCGATGTTTCTAGGAAAAATCTCGAACTTTCGTTATCTCTGGAATTTACAAAGTGGGCGGATGATTTCAGTCATAAGAATAAACTGGATACACAGAGGCTAATAGGTATAGCCCCGGGTGGCGGCAAGAGTTGGGGGAGGTATTCTATATACAGAAGATGGAGCCCTCAGAGTTTCAGTTATGTAGCGAAAAAATTATCCGAAAAAGAAGAAAATCTCTTCTTTTTGCTTTTCGGGTCGGAGGAAGAAAAAGATTTATGTAGGGTAATAAAAGTGGAGCTTGGCCCAAAAGCTATAGATTTATGCGGGGAACTCTCGCTTGCCAAATCCATAGCTCTTATTAAAAGGTGCGAACTTATGTTATGCAACGATGGGGGCATATTGCACATAGCCGTGAGTCAGGACATAAAAAGTATTTCAATTTTTGGGCCCGTGGATGATAAAACATACGGCCCATATCCACCGTCGGATAACCATAAAGTTATGAAAGCTGAAAATGTTAACTGCAGGCCGTGTTATAAAAGTTTTAAACATAAGATATGCGAAACGCATGATTGCCTTAAGAAGATAGATCCCGATGATGTATTGAGGTTGGCAGAGGAGAGCCTGGGGCTCTAATAGATATGAAGTGTGACATTGTCGTCGTATCATGGAACCACTTAGAGTTTTTGCGACCGTGTATCGAGCATATTACGCAAAATACACACTATCCGTATAGATTAATAGTGATTGATAATGCAAGCGATTTTGAGACAATAAATTATCTTGAAAACTTAAAGAATAATGCAACTTCCGAAATCGTTTTAATTAAAAATGAGAAAAATTTAGGTTTTGTCAAAGCCATAAATCAGGGAATTAAGGTTTCGAACGCACCTTATGCATGCATATTTAATAACGATACTTTACCCGGTCAGGATTGGCTTAGCGAACTTATCGAATTTGCCGAAAAGCATCCAGATGTAGGACTTTTAAATCCACTCTGCAAGGGGCATACCGAGCAGGGTTTAACGGTAAACCCCGTTAGAAATATCAAAGGCTCTGTCTTGGAAAGCAAAATTTCTAACGGGGTAAACGATTATGCAAAAATGCTTTCTTCCTCCAATAAGGGTAAATATATGGAGATGAACCAGTGTCAGGGTTTCTGTATGCTGGTAAAAAGAGAAGTCATCGAAAAAATAGGATACCTGGATGAAAGGTTTGATACAGTGGGTTTTGATGATACGGATTACTCAATGAGAGCCCATATAGCAGGTTACAGGTCTGTCTCAGTTCATTCATCTTATGTATATCATAGAGAACACGCCTCATTTGGCAAGATGGGGGATAGGAAAAAGATACAGGGTATTTTGGAAAATAGGTATTTTGAGAAATGGCCAAGACACCTGAGATTCGCGGTTATTTTTTCCGTATCGAAAAATACGAGTGATGAAGAAATAGCAAATTTCCTAAGGTCGGCACTTTTTCTGGCGAGGGAATGGTGCTGGGTAAATCTTATGATATTCGGCGATAAAGCGGCGGGGGAGAGAATGGAAGCGCTTAAAAAAAGAGGTAATTTTCCTCTCCATCAGAATATAAAATTCAATTATTTAAACCGAAAATTTAAAATGTTGGAAATTACTGCACGTATTTTAGAGAGGTCTTTTGGAAGAAAGAAGAGAAAAAAATATGACGCGGTGATTTGCGGTGAGAGGGGTCTTTTGCCGTTTCTTAAATTTTTGTGCAGTTTCCAAAAATCAATCTCTTTATCAATGGATTTTGCTGAATTTTCAGAAAAAAAGTTAAAAGAAATTATTAAACCATTTCGTAAAGATGGCTTAAAACAGAAAAGTTCGACAAAATGCGATATTATTTTACCTGTATGCGACCAATATGAATTTACAAAAAAATGTGTAGAAAATATATTAAAAAATGCGGATACCCAACATCGGCTCATAATAATTAACAATGGAAGAAATCCCGAAACAAGAAACTTTCTTGAGGAATTGAGCAGGAATAAAGACGTAGAAACTACGATTGTGCATAATGACCGCAATATAGGATGGGTTAAAGCCTTAAATCAAGGGATAGAGCTCTCTCTCGCGCCCTATGTATGTTTCCAGAATAGCGATACAATTGTAACGCCCGGCTGGTTAAGAAAAATGATTGATATTCTCCAGTCGCAAGAGAACTTTGGCATGATTAACCCTACATGGGAAGGCAGGCCTCGTGACATGGAAATCGATAGATATGGTTCTATGTTAGAAAAACTGAACAGTAAATTGTATATAGAGACAGATTGGTGCCGGGGCTTCTCTACAGTGATTAAAAGAGCTGTTATAGAAAAGATAGGCAAAGTAGATGAACGCTATGGTCTTGGTTACCTCGATGACGTAGATTACTCAATTAGGGCAATAGAGGCAGGCTTTAGTTGTATTAGAGCACTTGACACGTATGTTTATCACGAAGGTAACGTTACAGCCAATAAGGTTTTGGGGGATAAGTGGGATGAATTACATGAGCGAAATAAGCTTATTCGCCGTAAGAAATGGGGTGACCCCCTTAAAATTGTGATAATTCTTAATAGAAAAGTTTGTAGGAGAAGCGATATATTAAACCGAGTAGAAGATATTGTATTTTATTTAGCCCGAGAACAACACCATATCGATATTTGGAGTCCGCGAAAGTTCAATAATAAATTCCGGCATACGAATGTAAAACTGAAGGTATATCCTCTTTTGTTGAAGTTTTTCGTATCCTTCGATTTATATACAAACAAAAAGAAAAAGCCGGAAAAAAGATATGATGCTGTATTTAATTATGACCATAAACACAGCAACTTCAATGAATTTATAAAAGAAACTGCCGATAAGATGAAAGAAAAGACAAAGTCAAATGAGGCTTAGATTTACGTCGGCCGCTAGGCCGACGTAAATCTGTAGCCGAATTTGACCCAGCACTAATTTTATGTATTACGTATATGTGTTAAGAAATGAGGAAAATCAAGAACTATACTACGGATATACGAACAATTTAGAAAGAAGGACCACTGGGCATAAGAAGAATACAGAATGGAAACTTATTTATTACGAAGCATATTTATCCGAAAATGACGCGCGTGAAAGAGAGCAAAAACTAAAACAGTATGGTCAATCAAGAACGCATCTCAAAAATCGTTTTAAAGAATCTTTTAAGATATAAAATTAGTGCTGGGTTTAATTCGCCCCTTCAAAGAAGAATAACAAGGAGATGGATTTACGACCCCGCATTGCGGGGTCGTAAATCCAGGGCTCATTAAATGTCGACGTGTAATATTATTATCCCTGTCTGGAATCAATTAGAAGCCACGAGGGATTGCATTAATTCAATCAAAAGATGCACCGAGTACCCTTATAGGCTCATCATTGTCGACAATGCAAGCGATTATGAGACAGCGACATACCTCGAGGATTTAAAAAAATCATCTGATACAGATGTCATGTTGGTTAGAAATGAAAAAAACGAAGGCTTCATAAAAGCTGTGAATAAAGGAATTTCGCTTTCAAAGACAGCGTATCTCTGCATATTAAACAATGATACCCTCGTTACTGATGGCTGGCTTAGCGAAATGGTCAATGTGCTCGATAAAAATCCCCTTATAGGTATAGTCAATCCTTCAAGTAATGCCCTTGGGCAGAAACTGCCATACGGAACTACTCCGGGCGAATTTGCCGAAAGTTCGAAAACCCAAAGTGGTTTATTTGTCGAGCTTGGAAGTGCTTTTGGGTTCTGTATGCTAGTGGGGAAGAAGCTATTTGATACCATAGGCCTTTTTGATGAGGTTTACGGTATGGGTAATTTCGAGGACACGGATTTTTCCTTACGGGCAAAAGAGAAAGGTTATAAAACAGTCCGAGCTTTCGCGTCATACGTCTACCATAAGGAAAGCAGATCATTTAACTTGCTTTCAGGGTTTAAAAAAGATTTTGAGAGAAATAGACAAATATTTGAATCAAAATGGGGCAGAACCAAGAGAACAACGGTTGTGTTTAAAAATATAAATAAAAATTCTCTGAGCCGGTTAAGAAATATTTTAAACAAATACGCAAAAGAGAAATCATGGGTATATGTTATTTCTCCTCTTTTCGATACTAAGAGTTTTTTTGAAAGTTTTTCCAATTTGAGTTTTTATCATTTTAGATATCTTTTTTATATATCGGCATTTCTAAAAATAATATTCAAAAAGAAAAAGGCTAATATTGTATATTGCGATAATAAGTTTTTTTCGAATTTTCTTAAAGTTTTTAAGATATTTCATAATGCAGATATTAGAACGCTGGAAGAGGTAACATAATGGAAAAGATACCGATAAGCGTTGTTGTAATAACCAAAAATGAAGAACCTAACATTGCAAAATGCCTTGAAAGCCTTAAATGGGCAGATGAAATAGTCGTTGTAGATGATGAGAGCACTGATAAAACTCGGGAAATCGCGAAGAAATACACAAAATCCGTTATCACAAAGAAGCTGGATATAGAAGGAAAGCACCGAAACTATGCCTATGGTCTCGCAAGGAATGAGTGGGTTTTAAGCCTTGATGCGGATGAAGTTATCTCTTCCGAACTAAAGGAAGAGTTGCAGGGTCTTTTTAAAAAGGAAATGACGCATGTAGCATTTACGATTCCTATCAAAACTTATTTAGGTAATTACTGGATAAGGTATGGAGGATGGTATCCTGCGGGCAAGGTAAGATTATTCCGAAAAAGCAGTTTTAAATACGAAGAGGCAGAGGTGCATCCCCGGGTGTTTATAGATGGAACATGTGGCCACCTTACAAAGGATATCATTCATTATTCATACCGCGATTTTCACGATTTCTTTACAAGTCTTAACAACCAGACGACCCAGGAAGCGAAAAAATGGTTTAACGAAAGAAGGAAGATAGGTTTCTTGAAAATGATGCGCAAATTTTATGACAGATTTTTTAAGGCCTATTTTCTTAAAGCCGGATATAAAGACGGTTTAATGGGTTTTGTCGTTGCTTACGGAAACTCATTATATCAGTTTATGAGCTATGTTAAATATCAGTTTTTATTAAAAGAGGAAAAAGAAAAATGCGCAAAGCCAAGATAAGCGCAGGCATAATAACAAAAAACGAAGAAAAAAATATAAGAGGATGTATAAATACCGTTAAGGACTGGGCAGACGAGATAGTAGTAGTGGACGGATATAGTGAAGATAAAACCGCTTCTATAGCAGAGGAATTGGGGGCCAGGGTTGTAAAGCACCATTTTGAAGGCGATTTTTCAAAGGAGCGAAATTTAGTTATGGAGAATGCCTCTGGTGATTGGGTGCTTCATTTGGACGCCGACGAGAGGGTCACACCTGATTTTAAAAAAAAGGTGGACGAAATTATAGATAATTCTAAGGATATAGATATTTATAAATTTAAAAGAAAAAATTTCTTCTTAGGCCATTTTATGCAAGACGGCGGTTGGTATCACTATATACCCAATTTCGTAAGGCGCGATAGGGTCAAATTTGAAGGAGCGTTACACGAAAGACCTGTAAGTGATGGGAAAATAGGTGTAATTGAGGCGGATATCGAACATTACCCCTTTCAAGACATATCACAGTTTATAACAAGGCATAACCGTTATAGTTCGATTGATGCGGAAAAGATGTTTAAGAATGAAGGTTTATCCAGATTAAATGAAGTTAAGAAGAAAGCTTTTGGAAGGACATGTAAACTCTTTTGGAAGATGTATGTTAAGAAAAAAGGTTATAAAGAGGGAATATACGGCCTGATTTTTTCGATACTTTTCGCATCCACGAATTTTTTAATCTGGACTAAATACTGGGAATTATGTCAAATGAAGCCCGGACTTACGGAACGGAGTGAACGTAAGTCCAATGGCTGAATTTGATCCAGCACTAATTTCTATACTATACATAAAGATGTGAATAATAGGTATGATGCAGATTAAGGCATCTAATTTTGCAGAAAGGTTTTCATTAGAAATTAGTGCTGGGTTTAATTCGGCCGTTCAGGGAAGAAGTTCGTGGAAGACAGACTTACGAAAAATCTTTGATTTTTCGTAAGTCTGGGTCTCATTGAAGGAAGGAAAGGTTCTATGAAAAAAGTACTCGTCACCGGTGGGGCGGGGTTCATAGGTTCGCATCTTGTAGATAGCCTTGTAAAAGAAGGAAAAGATGTAGTGGCGTTAGATAATTTTGACCCCCAAGTCCATCAGGGCAGAAAACCTGATTATCTGAATAAAAATGTACATTACGTCAAAGGCGACATAAGAGATGATAAGGCATTGAAGGAATCCTTGAAAGATATAGATACTGTATTTCATTTTGCGGCAAAGGTCGGCGTTGGACAGTCTATGTACGAGATAAAAGATTACGTTGACGCAAATACGCTGGGAACAGCGTTCTTCTGGGAATATATTATTAATAATAAATTAGACATAAATAAATTTATCGTTGCCAGTTCCATGTCCATATATGGCGAAGGCGCTTATAAATGTGTCAAATGCGGCGTTGTATCGCCGTACCTGAGAAGCGAAAAGCAGTTAAAAAATAAGAAGTGGGAGCCTTTATGCCCGGATTGCAGTTCTGAATTAACCTCTCTACCCACGAAAGAAGATAAAAAATTACTATCGACATCCGTATACGCTATTACAAAGAAAGACCAGGAGGAACTTTCCATTAATTTAGGGGTAAGCTACAAGATTCCGACAGTGGCTTTAAGGTTTTTTAATGTTTACGGGCCACGGCAGTCGCTTTCCAATCCGTACACAGGAGCATGCGCTATATTTTCCTCACGGATTAAAAACGAGAATAAACCGCTTATCTATGAAGACGGCTTACAGGCAAGGGATTTTATCGATATAAGGGATATTGTAGAATCGTGCATGTTAGTGAAGAATACCGAAAAAGCCGATTATAGGACTTTTAATGTTGGTAGTGGAGAGGCAATCACGATAGGGAGGATTGCAAATACGCTAATCGATTTATACGGTAAAAATATAAAGCCAGAAATTACCAACCGCTATCGTGTTGGGGATATTAGGCATTGCTACGCGGACATAGAAAAAATAAAGGCAATTGGCTTTATACCGAAGATAAGTCTTGAAGAAGGCTTAAAGGATTTAGTTGAATGGGGAAAAGGCGAAAAAGCGGTAGACAAAATTGCCGACGCAAATCGCGAACTTGAGAAAAGAAAACTTACTATATAAGACCCCACGCTTACGCGTGGGGAATGCACGAACTCGAAGGATACCACACACGTAAGTGTGTGGAGGAGTGAGTTTGGCGTGAAGAAATGTGACATAGTTATACCTGTTTGGGATGAACTTGAATCAACAAAAGAATGCATAAAGAACCTCAAGAATAATACCCGCTATCCTTATCGGCTGATAGTTGTGGATAACGGAAGTCTTGAACCGACCAGAGTTTATCTTGATGGCTTAAGAAAAAGTTTTCCCGACTATTTACTGATAAGAAACAGCGCTAATTTAGGATTTGTAAAAGCCGTTAATCAAGGAATGGTAGCATCACAGAATAATTATATTTGTCTATTAAATAACGATGCCTATGTAAGAGACGCGTGGTTGACATCTTTGATAGAGACCGTTGAGTCAGGTCCGCCGAATATAGGCATTGCTAATCCGACAAGCAATATTTTCGGCAAGAATTCGCCCGACGGGGAGAGATACGAGTTTCAGGAACTCGATTCCTGCAGAGGTTTCTGCATGCTTATAAAACGTGAGGTTATAGAAAAAATCGGACTATTTGACGAAATTTATGGAATAGGATATTTTGAGGAAAAGGATTTTTCGAGGAGAGCAATTGAGGCGGGTTATATCTCTGTAAGATCAAAAGGATCATTCGTGTATCACAAAGACAGATTAAGTTTTGATAAATTAAAAGATAGAGATGAGATTTTTAAAAGAAACGAAGATATATACAATAAAAGATGGGGAAGGGCGTTAAGCCTAGCTTTTGTAGTTGAAAAAGAAAATGATTTGCAAAAAAAAGAGGGTTTCATAAATAAGCTTCTGGATAAAGGCCACCGCATAAATATTTTCTCTGTTAAAGGTGAATATCCGAGAAATCTCAAAGACCATATACAGATAAGGTTTATTCCAACATGGAATCTTTTTTTTGAGTATAATATTCTTTTTAAATTGTGGGAGAAGCGCCATAAGAAAAAAATTGAAATTATAGTTACCAAAAATGAAAATCTTTTAAAATTTTTTAATAGATTCAAATTTATTCATAAGGCCGATGTTGTGGATAGAGATGACGCTAAAATAGCGAATTTATGCAAAATGAAGCTGTTTCAGACGTAAATAATCGCGTGAAACAACTTCAAGGGTAGCAGACAAAAATGGAACACGAATATTTATCAGTTGTTATGCCGGTTTACAATGAAAAAGAAACCGTCTTAAAGATTGCAGATAAGGTATTAAAGCTGGATATGTTAAAAGAGCTTATAATTGTGGATGACGGTTCAACAGACGGCACGAGGGAGTTATTGAAAAACCGAGAGTTTGGCGCAAAAATAAAGAAGATTTTTCATGAGAAAAATTTAGGCAAAGGTGCCGCGCTTCGAACAGGATTTAAAAATGTTAGTGGCGAGATTGTAGCGGTACAGGATGCGGATTTGGAGTATGATCCCGATGAACTTAAGGACTTAGCAGGGCCTATAGTCAAAGGTGTTGCTGATGTTGTATATGGTTCCCGCCTTTGGGGTGGGAAACCGCAGCGTGTCCACATGTTCTGGCATCTGATGGGCAATAGATTTTTAACATTTGTTGCAGATTTATTGTATAACACCACATTAACCGATATAGAAACATGTTATAAAGTTTTTAAAGCGGATGCGCTAAAAGGGATTAGTATAAAATCAAATGGTTTTTCAATTGAACCGGAAATCACGGCCAAAATCCTAAAAAAGAAACTGCGTGTTTATGAAATGCCCATTTCTTATTATGGCAGGACATATGCCGAAGGAAAGAAAATAAACTGGAAACACGGCTTTAGCGCGCTATGGGCCTTGCTAAAATATAGATTTGTTGATTAACATGGCGGAAATTAAACACAAGGCGCCGATAGGCTCTATTCTCCTTATCGTTTGGATTGTTCTTTGGGTAAATTTTATGATGAGGGACTTAATCAAAAGAGGCGACCTCCATGATTATAAGGCGTTGATAGCGCGGGACGCAAACG
>JAUWBJ010000049.1 GCA_030605095.1 Candidatus Omnitrophota bacterium
CCCGAGCCAAGGGCGAGGAACGACTGAATAATCTGAAAACCCGAGCCCTCTTTATCCTGCCAGGGGTTTAGAAAAATAAGCATCCTTTGGCGTCTATACGGGACGCTAAATATCAAATAATACAAAAAAGGCAGCCCCAAAAGCGCTGTCGTCAGCAAGTGTTTGAGCCTCCCGCCGGCAATAAAGACAATGAGGATTCCGACAAAGAAAATAGATATAGCTGTCCCGAGATCCGGCTGCAACAAGACTAAAACCGAGGTCAAAGAAATTACCGAGAGCAAGGGTAGATAACCTAAAAATAGATTTTTTATCTTGTATCCCTTTCTGCTGAAAAAACGCGCCAGATATAGGATTAGCGCGAATTTTGCCGCCTCCGACGGCTGAAAACTTAAAGTGCCTATTCTAAACCAGCGCCTTGCCCCACCCACGGAAACACCTATGCCCGGAATTAAAACAAGTAACAGAAGTAAAATCGCCGCAATCATTAAAACCTTGGCGAATCTTTCAATCTCAGCAAGATTTATAGACATGGCATACAGCATAAAGGCAAATCCGATAAATAAAAACCACAGGTGCTTCTTCAAAAAAAAGGTGCTGTCTCCAAACTTCTCATGTGCGTATATGGCGCTGGAGGAATATACCATAACAACGCCTATCATCAGCAATATAAATGTAATGATGAAAATCGACCTTCTAATGCCCCGCATATTTATATGGCCTATGGAATATGGTCTTGTTTTTGTCTTTCAGCCCTTCTACTGTCTTCCTGAAAACCTCTCCCCTGTGTTTGTAATCCCGAAACATGTCAAAACTCGAGCACATAGGAGAAAGAAGCACGCAGTCTCCCGGCGATGCGCTTTTATAAGCGGCCAAAACCGCTTCCTCAAGTGAATTCTTTTCTTCTACCGCCACAAATCTTTTAAAGCTCTCGCGCATCTTACGGGTTGTTTCTCCGATTAGAACAATTTTTTTTACGTTAGTTTTTATCGCCGGTAGAATTTTCTCATACGAAAGATTTTTATCTTTCCCGCCGGCTATGAGAACGACGCTTCTATCAAGTGATTTCAGCGCCTGATACGTCGAATCTATATTTGTCGCTTTAGAGTCGTCGATAAATTCTACCCCCCCTATCTCTCTAACCCTTTCAAACCTGTGGGGCAGCGGCTTAAAATGCTTTACGGTCTTTTCAACGGAAATAATGTCGGCCCTCTTGAGTATCGCCACTAAAATAGATGCCAAGATATTCTCTATATTATGCCCGCCTTCCAAACCTGAATCGCCGAGCGCGAATAGGGTCTTTACCTTATTCTTCAAAAAAATCTTTATATTGCCCTTATCCAAATATATCCCTTCAACCTTTTTCTCGGCGCTAAAATAAAGAACCTTGGAAGCTATCTCTTCTGGCTTAACGGCGTCTCTTAGATTTTTATCATCGTAATTTAATATGATTACGTCGCCGGCGGCCTGATTCTTAAATATTCTCTTTTTCGCGGCAAGATAATCCTCAAAATTACGGTGCCTATCCAGGTGGTCTTCGGTAACATTCAGTATAACGGAAATCTTCGGCCTGAAAGACTCTATCCATTCAAGTTGGAAAGAGCTTGTCTCGAGAATAATCTCTGTAGTTTCATCTATGTTTTTAATCTCGCCTGATAAAGAATTCCCGATGTTGCCGCACACATTTACAGGGATGCCGGCTTGACGCAAAATTTTGCCTAACAACGATACTACCGTTGACTTTCCGTTCGTGCCCGTAACGGCTACTATCGGGCCCTTGCAAAAGAGATATCCTAATTCCAGTTCGCTTATTATCGGAATATTTCTCTCTATGGCATAGCGTACCGGCAGGGATGATTTTTCTACGGCGGGGCTAACAACCAGAAGCTCGGTCCGGCTTAAAGCTCGCTCGGTGTGCTCTCCGATTTCGACGGCAATATGTTTTCCCTTGAGGAGTTTTAAGTTTTTCCTTATATCCTCGGTGTCATTATTATCTGTAACGGAAACGACAGCGCCTGCTTTTTCGGCAAGGAGAGCGCTTGCGGTGCCACTATTTCCCAATCCGACTACTGTAACTTTTTTGTTGCGAAGGTCCATCTGTCTTCTTTCTGAACCGTTTGCGATTTCTATTTCAACCTGTACCCCGCAAGGAGGTACAGGTTGAACGGGAAATTGCAAACGGTTCACATCAACTTCAATGTTGCCAATCCAAAAAGCGCCAGGATAATCGCCACTATCCAGAAACGTATGATAATTTTAGATTCCGGCCAGCCTAAAAGCTGGAAATGGTGATGAAGGGGTGCCATTAGAAAAACTCTTCTGCCAAAAAATCTAAATGATATAACTTGTATTATTACGCTCAGGGCTTCAGCAACAAATATCCCGCCGACTATAAAGAGAAGTATCTCTTTCTTAATCAAAACACTGACAAGGCCGATTGCTCCTCCTAAAGGAAGCGATCCCGTATCGCCCATAAAAACTGTCGCGGGATAAGAATTGAACCATAAAAAACCGAGAGCACTACCTGCCAAACATGCGCAGAATACCGTAAGCTCGCCGCTTCCGGGAAGATAGTAAATGTTTAAATAACCGCTAACTTTTATATGGCTTGTGAGATAGCTAATTACGCCATAGGTTAACGCTATAAAACTTACGCAGCCGACGGCAAGTCCGTCTAAACCGTCGGTCAGATTTACGGCGTTACTGGTCCCGACAATCACAACGATAACAAATAAAATATACAATATGCCTAAATTAATCAAGGCGTGTTTAAAAAAGGGCGCATAAAGCTGGGTGGACACCTGAGGGTCGAAATAGAGATAGAGGGCAATGGCTATGCCCAATACGAGCTGTCCCGTGAATTTAGCGGTCGCGCTGAGACCTGAGGATTTTAACTTGATTAACTTTATATAATCGTCTATAAAGCCGACTATGCCAAGCCAAAGAACGCTTATCAGGCAAAGTATAATAAATCGATTGTCGAGCCTGGCCCAGAGAAGCGTAGAAAGCAATATGGACAAAATGATAATCACGCCTCCCATCGTTGGCGTGCCTTCTTTGTGTTTGTGCAACTTATAGAGGTCTTCGACGTAGGCCCTTCTCGGCGACTCGCCCACTTTCAAATGCAATAGTTTCTTAATGATAAAGGGCGCGATTACGACGCTTAATAAGAATGCGGTAATACTCGCCATAGCTGCCCTGAAGGTAATGTACTTGAAAACATTAAAGCCAAACCACAAGTCTCTTAAAGGATATAGTAAATGATATAACATTAACTTTTCGCCCCCGGATATCCTGATATCCGGATATCCGGATCGCCTTTCTTAAACTCCTCTATAACCCTCTCCATTGCCATCGCCCTTGAGCCTTTCACGAGAACCACATCATTCGGCCTGGCGATTTTTCTTAAGAAACCGGCGGCGTCGCTATGCGACGGGGCATGGTAAAGCTCGCCCATGCCTTTACGCCCTGCTTCCTTATTCATAAACACGGATAATCTTCCATGTGTTATGAGAACATCGATAGGGCTTGAAGCCAATCTTCTGCCAATGGCTTCATGCATTGTTTTCGCCTCTTTCCCCAATTCTAACATGTCCCCGCTTACAACGATTTTCTTTCCCCGCGTAACATACCTCGCGAGTGTATCGATTGCGCATTCCATAGACAAGGGGTTTGAATTATAACTATCATTCAGTATCTTGATACCCCGTATATTCTTAAATCCCAGCCTCATGGGAGAGCTCTGCCTATAAGACCTTATCCTTTCCGCGATAGTGGAAAAATCGATGTTGAACTCTCTCGCAACCGCGATGGCGATTAACGCATTATATATATTATGCCTTCCAAGAAGTGAAAACTCGAATTTCTGCTTTTCATCAACCTCGAAAGACCACTTATTTCCTCTATACAACAACTTTGTCGCCTGAAAATTACAACTTCTATCTATTCCGAAATAAATCTTTCTACATTTTAAGTTCCTGATACTTCGTAAGTACCTGTCGTCTTTGTTTAATATAGCCAGGCCTTTTTCCCGCAGCCGTTTCAGAAGTTCTGACTTGGCTATAAATATGTTTTTCAGCGTGCCTAAAAATTTCATGTGAGCCGGCCCGATATTAGTTATAACGCCTATATGCGGTTTTGCGATTTCACTTAATCTATCGATTTCGCCAAAACGACTCATGCCCATCTCCAGCACTGCCGCATCGTGCTTTCTTTCAAGTTTTAACAGTGTAAGCGGGAGCCCTATATGGTTATTTTTCGAGGTCTCGTTTTTCAGGACATTATATCTGGATGACAAAACGTGAGCTACCATATCCTTGGCGGTTGTCTTGCCGTTTGTGCCGGTAATGGCAATAACGGGGATATTGAACTTTGCTCTGTGGGAGGCGGCAATATCGCCCAGGGCCTTTACGGTATCCTTGACTATTATCAAATGTTTTTTATAATTTGAGCGGAGCTTTTTTGGCTTTCTTGAAACAATTGCGAGTCGCGCTCCTTTTTTAAAAGCTTCCTCCGCAAAATCGTGACCGTCGAATCGCCTGCCTTTTATGGCGATAAAGATATCACCCTTCTTTATTATTCTTGAATCTATAGAGATTAAATGTGCGTTTTTTACGACATTTTTCAATGGCATTGTTAAATCCGATTTAGAGTTTCTTTTTTAATAATTCCTCTACTACTTTCCTGTCATCAAACGGTATACTCTTATCGCCTAAAATCTGCTCAGTCTCATGCCCTTTGCCGGCTATCAATACTATATCACCAATTCCGGCCTTTTTTAAGGCCTTTTCTATGGCTTTCTTCCTGTTTAAGAGAACGGTGTAATTCCTATTTTTTCCATCCATGCCTTTTTCTATATCGCGGGCGATCTTTCGCGGGTCTTCGCCGCGGGGATTATCATCCGTTATTACGACAAAATCGGAAAGGCTTTGGGCGACACGGCCCATTAAAGGCCTCTTACCCCTATCTCTATCGCCGCCGCAACCAAAGACGGTAATGATATTTTTGTTCTTAATCTGATTTAAAAACCTTAATACATTCTCTAAGGCATTGTGGGTGTGAGCGTAATCCACAAATATTTTAAAATTCTGGCCTGCCTCGACCGGCTCGAGACGGCCCCTTACGCTATTCACCTTTTCAATGCCTTCTTTTATGGCCCGTAAGTCGATATCTTGCGCTACACCGGCCGCTATCGCGGCAAGGATATTCGAAATATTATGTAAACCCGCCAGCTTCGTATTCACGATAAACGCATCCTTTTCATAGAGCCTCACAACAAAAGAAGACCCTTCCAGCCCGGCCTTTTTAATCTTTGTCGTGACATCGGCGGTTTTATCCAGCGCGTATGTAATTTTTCTGTGATTTACTATTTTCTTTATGCGGTTTGCCTTTCTGTCACCGGCATTGATTATCGCGACCCCATGCTTTTTCAGGTTTGTGAAAATTTTTGCCTTGCTCGCGAAATACCTCTCTAAATTGCCGTGATAATCCAGGTGTTCGCGCGTAAGATTTGTGAAGATAGCTGCGTCAAAAAAGATATCATCAACTCTTTTCTGGTCAAGGCCGTGGCTGGAAACCTCCATAACGGCTGCCCTCTGTCCGGCTTTAAGCGCCTTATCGAGCAAGGTGTTTATGCTGATGGCGTCCGGCGTGGTTCTCCCGGCCGGAATGCAGGCACCGCCAATCCTGTACTCTATCGTGCCGATGATACTGCAAGGAATACGCGCCCTTTCAAATATGCTTTTTACTAATAACGATGTTGTCGTTTTTCCGTTTGTTCCGGTTATGCCGATGACCTTGAGCTTCTCCGAGGGGGAGTGATAAAAATTTTTTGCGACTACGGAAAGTGCCTTTCTTGTATCCTCAACCTTGATTACATTGCCTTTTGGAAAACACGTCTTTTTTCGTTTATCTACGATAAAAGTGCGCGAGCCCTTTTTGAATGCCTCATCTACAAATTTATGTCCGTCAAATTCAAGCCCTTCTATCGCGATAAAGAGGGAGGCGTTCTTTACATTTTTTGAATTCGTGGAAACGGAGGTTATATTTATTTCCGACAAACGTGAATCTATTCTCGCGCCGGTTCCCTCAAGAAGTTTTTTTAATTTCATCCCGTTACAAATCCTTCCATTTTTTGCTTAATTTTCCAATATACATATATGCAGATATCGCCAATATAGCTACTCCAAATTTGGCATGTTTAAGATTTGTAACGGGATTCATCCCTATCGCTCTCGATTTCCATGTAAAAGAGAATCTTCTCCATGATATTCTTGAATGCGGGAGCTCCTACCTGTGAGCCAAAGTGCCTGCCCTGCGGCTCATCCACGCAAACAACTAAAGATACGGCCGGTTTATTATATGGCGCGAACCCGATAAAAGAAGCTATGTATCTATCACTGTAATAGCCTCCCTCCGGTTTTACCTTTTGGGCGGTGCCTGTCTTGCCGCATGAGGTGAAATTATCAAGCCTCGCTTGTTTACCGGTGCCATCCTCAACGACACCCTTAAGCAATTCCTTGGTTTTATCGGCAGCGTTCTTTGAAATTACTCTTCTTATAGCCCTCGGTTTATTTTCCCTTACAATAGTTCCCTCCTCATTAAGCACCTTCTTAACGATGTATGGCCTCATTAGAATGCCTTTGTTAGCGATAACCGAGATAGCGGAAACCATCTGCAAAGTAGTAACGGCGATACCCTGGCCCATGGGTATTGTTGTCATATCAACATAAGACCATGTCCAGGGTTCACGCATTATGCCGGCGGCCTCGCCCGGTAAATCAACGCCGGTCGGGCTTCCAAAGTTGAACCTCTTTATATATGCGGATAGATTTTCTTTACCCAATTTACCCGCCACCTTAACCGTACCTATGTTGCTTGATTTTTCTATGATTTTTCTGAATGTCAAGGTGCCGTGCGGCCTGTAATCATGCAGGGTTCTTTTAGCTATTTTATAGGTTCCGTTCTCACAGAAGAATTCGCTGTCAAAATCGACAATTTCCTCTTCCAGGGCGGCACTTGCCGTAACAATTTTAAAAACGCTCCCGGGTTCAAACGAGTCTGATATGGCCCTGTTTCTTATAAAATCCGTATTAACGCCGGAGAAGTCATTCGGGTCGAACCAGGGATAATTAGCCAATCCTAAAATTTCGCCTGTTCCGGGTTCCAGGGCAATTATAGAGACAGCCTTCGGCCTGTATGACTCTACTATATCCTCAATCTCCTTTTCAATAATATGCTGGATAACCTCGTCTATGGTAAGAACCAAACTGTTTCCGTCGCGCGGCGGCAAGGCATCTCTCTCGAAAGAAGCAATTTCTCTCTGTTTGGCGTCTCTCTGGGAACGACGCCAGCCATACTCACCGTTCAATTCTTTATCGTAATAAAACTCGATACCTTCTAAGCCCTTATTATCAGTACCGGTCATCCCCAGTACATGACAGGCCAGCTTTCCTCCCGGATAAAATCTCTTATTTTCATCAATTAAATATATCGCTAAAACCCTGCCTAATCTGTCGTATATGCTGCCTCTATGCGGCTCTAATTTGACAAAAATTTTATGCTGTTTCTCAGCCAGCCCGGATAAGAACGTATATCTTATAATCTGGACATATAAAAGGCGCGCAAAAAGAATTGCAAACAAAGAAGTTATTATAATAAAGACAAAAAATTGGCGAGTTTTGCTAAAATTAATATGCACGATTAGATGGTCTTTGGTCTTTAGGGCGTACTACAAAGAGTGATTTCATTCACAGAGAGCGTTTCTTCTATCCTCTTTGGTGATTCCAGTCTGGAAAGATTATATACCAAAGACCTGTATTGGTCAAGCAGCAAGGTTAATTGATGGCGGTGTTGATTTATGAGGAGGCTCGTTTTAACAACTTCTATTTCCTGGTGAACATAAAAAAGCGCAAACACAGCACATAATAATATGCCTATAACGGACTTAAAAAATTTTATATTTGTGTTCATTTGTCTAAAATTTTAGTATTTCTCAAAAACCCTTAATTTCGCGCTTCTGGAGCGCGGATTTTCTCGTATTTCATCGGCCGTGGCGGTAAGCGGTTTTTTCGTAACTACCCGGCCCCGGCCTTCGGACTCAAACTCCTTAAATCGGAGCTTGACAATCCTGTCTTCAAGCGAATGAAAAGAGATAACACAGACTCTTGCGTTGGAATTCAAAAAATCCAAAACTTTGCCAAGGGCAATTTTAATATTGTCTAATTCCCCGTTGACCGCGATTCTCAATGCCTGAAACGTTCGCGTCGCGGGGTGTATCTTCTGAAATTTATACCATTTGCCAACTGCTTTTTCGATAAGTTCCGCCAGCTCCCCGGTGGAACCTATGGGCTTCTTTCTTCTTCCCTCCAGGATAAAACCGGTAATCCTTCTAAAGTATCGTTCTTCTCCAAAATCGCGAATAATCTCTTCAAGATCAATTCTATTATACTTATTTACGATGTCATAAGCGCGTAAAGGGCTTGATTGGTCCATCCTCATATCAAGAGGCCCATCACGCTCAAAACTGAATCCGCGATCGGCATCCCCTATCTGGCAGCTGGAAATTCCAATGTCAAAGAGCGCGGCATCAATCTTTTCGATGCCTCGGTCTTTTAAAACTTTATCCAAATCCTTGAAATTCGCGTGCGCTAATTTACATATTTTATCAGGCTTATTTAATCTTTTTCCCGCTATTTCAAGCGCATCCTTATCGCGGTCAATTCCTATCAGAATTCCGTTCGGCTGGATTTTCTTCAAAATAAAACCGGCATGCCCGCCATGGCCGATTGTTGCGTCTAAAACTTTATAACCTTTTTTTAAACACAAGCGTCCAACCGCCTCATCAACCATTACTGGTTTATGAAGGAGGCAATTTTTCATTTCTGATAAAAATCCTGTTTTTATTTTTATCGTTATTTAAGGCTCTTTCTTTTCTGATTCTTTCTATAATGAAATTATTTCTAGTAAGACATTTCCTTATGTCTGTTTTTTTCACGATACTAAAGGTAAACATAACCGACCTCCTTTCCTTTTATTCCAAATCAATCAATTTTTCCGCAATATCTTCAAACGATTCCTTGGATGACGCGTAAAATTCCTGCCAACTTTCCCTGTTCCAGATTTCGATTCGGTTTGAAACGCCTATAATCATTATCTCCTTTTTGATTCCTGCGTAATGTTTTAAATATGAAGGTATGAGTATTCTCCCCTGTTTATCGGGTATAATCTCAACGGCTCCCGAGAAAAAAAGCCGATTGAATTTTCTCGTCTCTCTTTTTGTAAAAGAGAGGTTTTTGAATTTCGCCTCCTGGGACTTCCACTCTTCTTCCGGAAACATAAAGATGCACTTGTCCAATCCCCTTGTCATGAAGAATTTTTCAACATAATTTTCCTTGCTGGCATCCCTGAATGTTGAAGGGATTATAACCCTCTGCTTTTTGTCTAATTTATGTTCGTATTCGCCGTAAAACATTACTCCACTTTACTCCATTTTACGCCACTGCTATACAAATATACACCATACACCTATGTTTGTCAAGGTACTAATTTCTAACTTTTTTGTGGGTTTTTAGAGGGGGTGGTCGGAATACAACATGTAGTATATAGACGAGGGTTTTGTCAC
>JAUWBJ010000020.1 GCA_030605095.1 Candidatus Omnitrophota bacterium
TCGTTCCAGGTCTTCGGTTGAATTTGTTAGAAAACTTTTTGAGTTGGAAGTACCCGAGATTCCGGAGGGTATAGTTGAGATAAAAACGATATCGCGCGAACCAAGCGAGAGAACCAAAATAGCGGTTTACTCCAAAGATGAAAAAGTCGACCCTGTCGGCGCCTGTGTGGGCATGCGCGGTAACCGCGTGAAGGATATCGTGAGAGAGCTCCACGGCGAAAAGATTGATATTATCAGGTGGAGCGAGAACATCGAAGAATATCTGAAAGTGGCTTTGAGCCCTGCTAAAATTTCTAAAATTAAGATGGATAAGGAAAGAAGATCCATAGAGGTTATTGTAAAAACCGACCAGCTTTCCATAGCTATAGGCAAACACGGCCAGAACGTCAGGCTCGCTTCAAGAATTATCGGATGGGAGCTGGATATAAGGCCTGAAGAAGAGCGACCGAAGGAAGTCCCGAGCACCACAAAGAAAAGTATAGGCCGCGAGGGAGCGACCGAAGGAAGTCCCGAGCACCACAAAGAAAAGTATAGGCCGCGGGGGGCGACCGAAGGAAGTCCCGAGCACCACAAAGAAAAGTATAGGCCGCGAGGGGAAAAAAAACCCGCCGAGAGAGCCTTTCGACGAGCTCAGGATGCTTTGAAGGGTGGTGAGCGAAGTCGAAGCACAAAAAAAGAGAGCGTCATGCCTGCCGGCCGGCAGGCCGTATCAATAAAATCATTGGACGGTGTCGGTAAAAAAGCGGAATCAACGCTGCTTGCAGCCGGATTTGATACAATTGAAAAAATTGCCTCAGCCGGCATCAGCGATCTAATAAAACTGGATGGCATAGGCAAGGACCGAGCGAAGAAAATGGTAGCTTCTGCGAAGGAAAAGAGAGAAGGTGCAAAAGAATGACTATACGTGTGCACAAACTGGCGAAAGAGCTTGGAATAACAAGCAAAGACCTTATTGTGCGGCTTAAAAAACTTGGCGCGAAGGTGAAGGGCCATATGAGCGTTCTCGATGAGGAGACCGCCGAAATTGTGCGTCACGAAATCGGCGCCTCGCCAAAGAAAAAAGAAGTAAAACCTGAAAGCAAGGTTGCAAGGTTTGAGAAAAAGCCCCCCGCGCCAAAAAAGGCATTGGAGGCAGACCTTCCCTTGACGACAAAACAGCTTGCGACGAAATTAAACGCAAAACCGAACGACCTTATAAAAATTCTTATGAAAAAAGGCATTTTCGCGACCTTAAACCAGAACCTCGCAGATGAGGTTGTCTTTGAAATAGCAGGGGAATACGGCTACGAGATAAAAAAACCGCCGACTTTAGAGGAAGAATTGCTGGAAGAACACAAAGAGACAGGGCACCGCGAGGAAAAACTGGGTTCAGTTATAAGGACGCCCATAGTTACCTTAATGGGACACGTTGACCACGGAAAAACATCACTTTTGGATTATATCAGAAAAACCAAGATAACAGCGAAAGAAAAAGGCGGTATAACCCAGCACATAGGCGCATATGAGGTGGAGATAGGCCAGAAGGGCCGCGTTACATTTTTGGATACGCCCGGCCACCAGGCCTTTACTGCTATGAGGGCAAGGGGCGCAAATGCAACAGATATCGTTGTCTTAGTAGTTGCTGCCGATGACGGCATAATGCCTCAAACTGTAGAGGCGATAGACCACGCTAAAGCAGCGGATGTTCCGATAGTTGTCGCCATTAACAAATGCGATTTGCCGAATATAAGTCTGGATAAGATAAAAAGACAGCTTTCAGAACGCGGATTGATGTCCGAAGAATGGGGCGGGAAAACCATTACTATGGCAGTTTCAGCAAAAACAGGCGAAGGTATAGACCGCCTTCTTGAAATGCTTCTTTTGGAGGCGGAGCTTTTGGAATTAAAATCCAACCCGGAGCTTCGCGCGCGAGGTGTTGTCGTAGAAGGAAAACTCTCCACCGGAGGGGGCCCTGTTGCGACGGTACTTGTGAAAAACGGAACACTTAAGGTAGGCGACGTTATCCTGAGCGGCTTCCACTATGGCCGGGTAAAAGCCATGATTAACGACAAGGGAAAGAGATTGGCCGAGGCGCCACCTTCAACGCCGGTAGAAATTCTGGGCCTTTCAGGCGTGCCGGAAGCGGGAGACGAATTTTTTGTTGTCAGAGATGAGAAAAAAGCGCGCACCCTTTCTTTATTGAAGCGGGAAGAGCAAAGAATGGGTAAGCTTAGGGGTATGCAGAGAATGAGCCTGGAAGAACTTTATAAACACATAAAAGACGGCACGATTAAGGAGATCAAGGTCATTATAAAGGGTGACGTCCAGGGGTCGATAGAGGCGTTAAAAAAATCGCTGGATGAACTTTCGACTAAAGAGGTAAAGCTTAGCGTTACCCATATGGGTGTCGGCAATATCAACGAGTCAGACGTGATGCTGGCACTTGTCTCCGGTGCTATTGTTATAGGGTTTCACGTTAAGGTAGAGCCGAAGGCCGAAGAGATATCCAGGAAGGAAAAGGTCGAGATAAAATTATACAATGTCATTTATGAAGCGGTCGCGGATATAAAAGCGGCGTTAGAAGGCCTCTTAGAGCCCATAATAAAAGAGATTTTTTTAGGAAGAGCCCGGGTAAGACAGGTTTTCCGTGTTTCGAAAGTGGGCACAGTAGCCGGGTGTTCTGTTGCAAAAGGGCTTATTACGCGTTCGGGCATGGTAAAACTTATAAGGAATAAGGAAGTGCTCTTTAAAGGAAAGATACGCTCCCTTAAACATGTTAAAGATGATATTAAGGAAGCGCGAGAAGGTTTAGAGTGCGGCATAGCTTTAGAAGGTCACAAGGATATAAAGGCCGGCGATATTATAGAAAGCTTCAGAGAGGAGAAAATAACAAGGAGGCTTGAAGGCTAACATGAACCCCGCCCTTCCTAATTATTATATTGGTAGAATAGATGTCTACTATATTGAAAGTGCTTTAGCAAAAATGCAGACAGAAACAACAATTGGAAAGAAAGGAAGGGCGGGGTGAAAAAGAGATTACTTAGCGGTATGAGGCCGACGGGAAGTTTGCATCTCGGGCATCTTGTCGGCGCTTTGAATAACTGGGTAAAACTTCAGGAAAAATATGAATGTTTTTTCATGATCGCGGATTGGCACGCCCTTATGAGCGAATACGAAAACCCGAAGAGCATCGAGAAGAATTCCATGGAGATGCTGGCCGACTGGATTGCGTGCGGGATTGACCCTGAAAAGAGCACGATTTTTGTGCAATCTCATATTAAAGAGCATTTAGAGTTAGATATGGTTCTCTCTTGCATTACGCCGCTCGGCATGCTGGAGAGGAATCCGACGTATAAAGAACAGCTTAGGGAATTAAAGGGCCGGCACATTACGACATACGGTTTTCTTGGCTATCCCGTGCTTCAGGCAGCGGACATACTGGTCTATAAAGGGGAAGCAGTGCCGGTCGGGGTTGACCAGGCCGCGCACCTTGAACTGGCGCGGGAGATAGTAAGAAAATTTAATAATCTTTATGGAAAACTTTTTCCTGAACCGGAGACAATGCTCGATAAGTCAACACCAAGGCTAAAAGGGCTTGATGGAAGGAAAATGTCTAATTCATACAACAATTTCATTGCGCTTTCGGATAGCCCGGAGACTATAAAAAAGAAAGTTACGAAGATGATAACATATGAGAAGAAAATCCGTAGAGACGATCCCGGACGTCCAAGTGTATGCAATGTTTTTTATTATTATATGCACACATTTTGGCCGGAAAGAAGCAAGGAGATCCACGATCCTTGCCTCAAAGGTAAAAGGGGTTGCGTTGAGTGCAAGAAAGAGCTGGCTGAGATTTTAATAAACAAGTTAGAACCCATATGCAAAAAAAGAGAGAAGCTTCTCGGCGATAAGGCCGTATTACTTGATATATTAAAAAAAGGAGAGGCCAAAGCACGCTCTGTCGCTTCCGGGACGATGAAAGAAGTTAGAAAAAAAGTCGGTGTTTTTCATGGCTTATAAGGTTCAACTACCGGTATTCGAAGGGCCCTTGGATCTCTTATTGTATTTAATAAAGAAAGAGGAGATTAACATATACGATATCCCTATTGCCAGGATTGCGAACCAATACCTCGAGCATATGGAGGTGATGAAATTATTAGACCTGGAGATAGCGGGTGAATTTATTTTGATGGCGGCAACCCTGATGCACATAAAGAGCAAAATGTTACTTCCGCTGGAAGATAAAGAAGAAGCTCTGCTGGAAGAACAGATTGACCCGAGGGAAGAACTTGTTAAGAAATTACTCGAATACAGGAAATTCAAGGAAGCCGCAAGCGAGCTTAACCAGATGCGCCTTAAGCAACGAGACAGCTTCACGAGATTGGGACGAGATCAAGTCCCTCTTCGTGAAAATGAGGAGTCGTACTTTGAGGCGAGCCTGTTCGACCTCATAACAGCGTTTAGCAGGGTTTTGAAAGAAGTTCCTAAGGGGGTGTTTCATCAGGTTACAAGAGATGAATTTACCGTGAGTGATAAGATACACCAGATACTTCACATGCTCGTTCAGAAGTCGGCAGTATATTTCAGCGAGCTTTTCAAAAACGCCAAGAACAGAGGCGAAGTCATAGCAATTTTTCTTGCGCTTCTGGAATTGGTAAAGTTGAAAGAAGTGGTTGTTAAGCAAAAAGTTACTTTTGGAGGAATAAAATTGATGAGGAATCCCGAATGGCAGAAGCGATGATAAAGAAAATAATAGAGGCCCTTCTTTTCGTAAGCGAAAAACCGCTTACAAGCGAGGATTTCAGGCAGGCCCTTGACGGATTGGAAGAAGAGAAAATAAAAGAAGCCATAGAGGAACTTCGCCGGGATTATATTAAAGAGGAGCGAAGTTTCGGTATAGCTGAATTGGCCGGCGGTTATCAGATAATCACAAATCCGGAATTTGCTCCGTGGATTAGTAAGTTATTTAAACAGGATGAATCAAGGCTTTCTACGCCTTCCCTGGAGACATTAGCCATTATCTCCTATAGGCAGCCGATAACGCGAAGCGAAATAGAGAGAATAAGAGGGGTTAATGTTGAAGGAGTTTTGAAGACATTGTTGGATAAAAACTTGATAAAAATAAGAGGAAGAAAGGACGCACCGGGAAGGCCGATTACCTACGGGACGACGGAGATATTTCTGGAGCGTTTTGGCCTTAAAGGACTGGAACAATTACCCAAGTTACATGATTTCACAGAGCACGATTTGGAATTTGAAAAGGAGGTCAGTAAAGATGCGCTTGACAAAAAGTAGGCGTAAGATAGACCGGATAGATGAAAAGATAGTAGGGCTTTTGAATAAGCGGGCAAGGACAACCCTTGAAATAAAAAGAAAGAAGCTCAGATTAAAAGAGGCTCTTTACACACCGCACAGAGAAAAAGAGATTTACGAAAATGTGTTGAAGAAAAATAAAGGCCCGCTTTCTAAAGAGTCGATTAAAGCCGTTTACAGGGAGATTATGTCAGGCTCGTTAAGCCTTGGGAAGGCAATAAGGGTTGCATATCTTGGGCCGCCCCTTACGTTTACCCATTTGGCAGCACTTAGTAAATTCGGCAGAAGTGTGGCCTATATAGATTGTAACGGTATCGGCGAGGTATTTAATGAGGTAGAAAAGGAAAGGGCAGATTACGGAGTCGTGCCGATAGAGAATTCCATAGAAGGCGCCGTGAACTATACATTCGATATGTTCGTAAATTCCGACTTGAAGATATGTTCGGAGATTTATCTTGAAGTTTCTCACAGCCTCCTTGGCAAGGTTAAAGACCTTGAAGGGATTAAAAAGGTATATTCTCACCCTCAGGTGTTCGCTCAATGCAGGCGGTGGATAGAAAAGAATATTCCGAGGGCGGAACTTATAGAAGTTTCAAGCACATCGAAAGCCGCAGAACTTAGTTCGAAAAGAAAAAACTCTGCCTGTATCGCAAGCCGTATGGCAGCCGGCAAATACGGCCTTAAGGTTTTGGAAAGCGGTATAGAAGATACGGCTCATAACGTTACGAGGTTTCTTGTTATCGGCGGAAATCCGGCAAAACCGACAAAAAATAACAAGACCTCTATAATGTTTTCCATTAAAGATAGAGTGGGGGCTTTGCATGATATACTTGTCCCGTTCAAGAAAAACAGGATAAATCTTACAAAGATAGAATCGCGGCCTTCCCGTTTGAAGGCGTGGGAATACTACTTCTTTGTGGATTTAGAGGGCCATTACAAGGATAAAAAAGTTGAGAAGGCCCTGTCAGAGCTTGAGAAGGGATGCACCTATCTTAAGGTATTAGGCTCGTATCCGATAGGCAAGTAGCCCTAAGAAACCTCGTAGGTTAACCTACGAGGTTGAACAAGGTTGTTATGAAACTAGCGAGAAAAGAGATATTAAAAGTGAAACCGTATACACCGGGAAAGCCTATTGAGGAAGTGAAAAGAGAACTGGGCTTGAAGGAAGTGATTAAACTCGCGTCAAATGAAAACGCGCTTCCTCCAATGCCTGCGGCTCTTCGCGCGGCGAAGAGGGCTCTTCTTGCAGTCAATCGCTATCCGGACGGGGGATGTTTTTATCTTAAAAAGGCGCTGGCCGGCCGTCTCGGGGTAAGCCCGGAGAACATTATCATCGGCAATGGTTCCGACGAGATTATCGTTTTAGCGCTTCGGGCGTTTCTTAAAAGAGGCGAAGAGGTAATTATCGCCAGGCCCACTTTTCTTATATACGAGATAGCATCGCGAATTGCGGGCGCAAAGATAAAATTCGCGCCCCTTAAAGATTTCAGATACGACATCCCGGGAATGGCGCGCCTTATATCCGGTAAGACAAAGTTGATTTTTATCGCCAATCCCGACAATCCGACAGGCACGTATGTTACAAAGAAGGAAATAGATTTTCTCGTATCCAGGGCGCCAAAAAACACCATACTCTATTTCGACGAGGCGTATTTCGAATTCGCAAAGAATATAATGGATTTTCCAAATACGATGAAATATATAAAGAACAAAAATATTATTATAACGCGGAGTTTCTCGAAGATTTATAACCTGGCCGGTTTAAGGATTGGCTATGGAATCGCTAAAAGAGAGATTATAGACTGCCTTAATCGGGTCAGGGAACCGTTCAATGTGAATTCCGTAGCTCAGGCGGCAGCGCATGCTTCTTTAAATGATAAAAGGTATATTGAAAGAACCATAAAATTTGTTGAAAAGGCCAAGTCTTTTTTATATAAGGAATTGGATTCTTTGGGATTAAAATACATACCCAGCGTTACGAATTTTGTGTTGATTAATACAGGTAAGGATTCAAAAAAAGTTTATCGGAAACTCCTAAAACGCGGCATTATCGTAAGAGAGATGAGCCCGTGGAAACTTACCAGTTTCATTAGGGTAACGGTCGGAACAATGAGGGAAAACCGTAAGTTTATTAAAGCATTAAAGGATATATTATAAAAAAGGGGAGATTATGATTATTGTACTAAAATCAGATGCCACGAAGGAACAAGTCAAGCATATCGTGGATAAAGTGAAGAAAATGGGGCTTAAGCCCTGGGTTTCTAAAGGCGCGGAGAGGACTATTATAGGAGTAATAGGGGCAGAGGACGCTATCCGCCTGGAGCCGTTAGAGGTCTTCCCGGGCGTGGAAAAGGTAATGCCCATTCTCAAACCTTACAAACTTGTTTCGCGGGATTTTAAAAAAGAGAATACCGTTATAGATTTAGGTAATGGCGTAAAGATAGGCGGCGAAGAGGTTGTAGTTATGGCCGGGCCTTGCTCTGTTGAAAAGGAAGACCTCCTTATTGATATTGCCAGGAGCGTAAAACGCTCCGGCGCCAAAATCTTGCGCGGAGGCGCGTTCAAACCAAGGACGAGCCCCTACAGCTTTCAGGGTTTAGGCAAAGAAGGATTAAAATTCCTGAAGCGCGCGAAGGAGGAGACAGGCCTTTTAGTCGCTACCGAACTTATGGACTTGAGGGACTTAGAGCTTGTTGAGCGGTGCGCCGATATTATCCAGATAGGCGCCAGAAACATGCAGAATTTCGATTTACTTAAAGAGGTCGGCCGCTCTTCGAAACCTGTCCTTCTTAAAAGAGGCATATCGAATACGATTAAGGAATTTCTCATGTCGGCCGAATATATACTTTCCGAGGGAAATTTTAATGTGATATTGTGCGAGCGCGGCATCAGGACATTTGAGGACGCAACCCGGTTTACGCTTGATATAAGTTGCGTGCCGATTGTAAAAGCCTTAAGCCATCTGCCGTGCATCGTTGACCCTTCTCACGCGACAGGTAAATGGGGCCTTGTTCCGCCATGTGCCATGGCAGCGGTCGCGGCTGGAGCGGACGGCCTTATTATCGAGGTGCATCCAAATCCGGAAGAAGCGCTTTCAGACGGCACACAGTCTCTATATCCGGCAAAATTCAGCGAATTGATGGACAGGTTGCGAAAGGTTGCGCAAGCAGTAGGCAGGACAATTTAAACGATGTTTAAAAAAATAGCAATAGTTGGCGTGGGTTTAATAGGCGGTTCTATCGGTTTAGCGGTTAAAAAGAAGCTCCTTGCGAAAGAAGTAATAGGCGTGGCAAGAAGAGAATCTTCAAGGCGTAAAGCCCTTAAGTTTAAAGCCGTGGATAAAGCCACGCTTAACTTGGCCGAAGCGGTCAAAGACGCGGATCTCGTTATTATTGCTTCGCCGGTAGGTAAGATTACCGGTTTAGCTCGCGCATCTCTCAAATTTATGAAAAAGGGAGCAATTCTTACAGATGTAGGAAGCACCAAAAAACATGTTGTTCGGAAAATCGAAAAATTTGCGAATAAAAAAGTGCACTTTATAGGTACGCATCCTATGGCAGGCTCGGAAAAAACCGGTGTTGAGAATGCTACATCTCTCATTTTTGATAAAGCCCCCCTCATTATAACAAAGACAAAAAATACGGATAAAAAAGCCCTTGCGCGCCTTAAGAAGTTTTGGGAAAACCTGGGATGCCGCACTTTTGTGCTTTCTCCGGAAAAACATGATATGCATGTGTCTTTAGCGAGTTATCTTCCACACGTTGTCTCTTTCGCGCTTTCGGCTTCGCAAACTAAAGATTCGCTTAAATTCGCAGCAGTGAGCTTTAAAGACATAACCAGGGTCTCTTCTTCCGACCCAGAATTATGGAAAGATATATTTCTATCGGCGAGGCCCTCGGTTTTAAAATCAATCAAGGTTTTTTCTAAAAGTTTGAAAGCGCTCGAAAAAGCCATAAGGAAGAAAGATGCTCATGCGGTAAAGAGATTTTTAAGTAAGGCAAAAAGTATCCGGGACGGTATATGAAAAAATCCGGCGTAATCGCCATAGACGGGCCCGCAGGTAGCGGTAAGAGCACTGTTGCGAAAGAAGTAGCTCATAGGCTCGGATTTTTATATATAGATACAGGGGCGATGTATAGGGCGCTTACATTAAAAGCTATAAATAAGGGCATGGATTTCAGTGATAACGAAGCCCTTGTTGAGCTTTCGAAAAATACGGATATAGAGTTAAAAGAATCAGGCGATTCCCTGAAGGTCTATCTGGATAAAAAGGACGTAAGCCATAAGATACGGTCGATGGAAGTTACAACAAAAGTGAAACTTCTGGCTTCGTTAAAAGATGTTAGAGAGAATATGGTCAAACTCCAGCGCAAACTCGGGTCTCTCTCTTCCGGCGCTGTTCTGGAAGGCCGCGACATCGGAACGGTCGTATTTCCGAACGCAGCGTATAAGTTTTATCTTGACGCGAGTTTCCAGACAAGGGTAGAGCGCCGTTTCCGGGAACTTAAAGAAAAAGGATTTTCCATATCTCCGGAAGAGATAGAGGCCGATGTGAGAAATAGAGACGCCTCGGATATGACACGGAAAGTCGCCCCCTTAAAGAAAGCCGAAGATGCGAAAGTAATTGATACGACGAATATGACAGTCGAAGAGGTCGCAGGAAAGATATTAGAAATTGTTAAAAAATGGCATACTTCATTTCTCGCCTTATTTTAAAAGTTCTTTTAAAGATTTTGTTCAGGTTCGAAGTCAGGGGCAGTGAAAATTTGCCACGCAAAGGCCCTTTCATCATAGCGTCGAATCATGCAAGCATAATGGATCCCGCTGTAGTCGGTGTTGCGTGTCATACCATGCCGGTTACATTTATGGCAAAAAGAGAACTTTTTGATGTTCGCGTTTTGGGCCCATGGGTGAGAGCAGTCGGCTGCATACCTGTTGAGCGCGATTCAGGCAGTTTCAAGCCCCTGAAAGATGCGGTGCAAAAATTGAAAGAAGGAAAAGCGCTCGGGATATTCCCGGAAGGGAAGCGCTCTCCGGACGGGCGGTTGCAAAAAGCGGAGGCCGGTATCGGCCTTTTGCTGTCGAAATCAGGGGCGCCTATCGTTCCTGTTTACGTTTCCGGGACTGACAAAGCGCTCGCAAGAGGGAAAAAATTCATAAGGCCATGCAAGGTAACGGCGCATATTGGAAAGATAATCAGTATTAAAGAAACTACAGAATTTTCCGAAAGAAGAAAGATTTACGAATCTATCGGCGAAAAAGTGATAAACGTCATTTCACGGTTAAAAGATGAACCCCGTTAGAAATTTTGCAATAAATTATAGTTATTTTCTAAAGCTTTAGGAACAAAATAATGCGTAAATCATGTAAAAAAAGGAAAGGAAAATTTTCTAACGGGGTGAATAAAACAAAGATAATAATTTCTTCCAATTCCGGTTTCTGCTTCGGTGTTAAAAGAGCCCTCGATATCGCGAGGCGCGCTCTTCGGAAACGCGGAACGATTTATTCATTCGGCCCTATTATACATAACCCGCAGGTCGTAGACGGTTTTTCCGGGAAGGGGTTAAAGATTATAAAAGCTCTAAAAGAAATTAAGTCAAAAAAGAGGTATTTGCTTATTCCGTCTCACGGCATAAGCCCGGACGCATTAAGAAAAAAAAATATTAGTTATATTGATACAACCTGCCCGTTTGTAAGTAGAGTGCAAAAGATAGTGAAAGATTTGAGAGAGAAAGGATACTTTATTATTATTGTCGGCGATAGAAAGCATCCCGAAGTAAAAGGATTAGTCGGTATGGCAGGTAGAAATTCGTGCGTCCTTGAGGATAAAAAAGAAGCGAAAAACCTTAATCTAAAATCAAAAAAAGCGGCTTTAATTTCACAGACTACGGCAACCCTGGCGGATTTCAAAGAGATATTGTCCGAAATAGGCAAAAAGAATTTCATGGAATTGGTTAGCTTCAATACCGTTTGTAAGAATACGATCGATAGGCAAAGAGAAGCTGCCTCAATTGCCGAAAAGGTTGATACAATGATTATAATCGGAGGAAAGAATAGCGCGAATACGTCGAAGCTTGCTAAGACTTGTAAAATGGTAAACAGGAATACGCACCATATCGAATCCAGGAGGGATTTAAAGATAAAATTTTTAAAAGATAAAAAAAATATAGGAATAGCGACAGGGGCGTCCACGCCCCCGTATGCTATTGACGAAGTGGTGAATGAAATAAGGAGGTTTGATAACTAATGGTTGAATATGAAAAAGCAATAGTTCACATGGAAGAAGGACAGATTATAAAGGGTAAAATCGTCGATATTACCCGGACGGAGGTAATCGTTGACATCGGCTATAAGTCGGAAGGCATTATCCCGCTACACGAATTTCAGTCTTCGAAAGACCTGAAGATAGGCGATGAAATCGAGGTATTGCTTGAGTCAAAGGAAGACGAAGACGGAATGGTGGTGCTTTCTAAAGAGAAGGTAGAGCAGGCCCGCGGATGGGATAGAATCGTAAAAAGCTCCAAGGAAGGCGACCTCATCGAAGGGAAGATTACCAAGAGAATTAAAGGCGGATTTATAGTTGACGTCGGCATAGAGGCATTTTTACCTACAAGTCAGGCCCTATCGAGAGAATTTGAAGACGCTCAAAAGGGGCAGACTTTCGAATTCAAGATTTTGAAAATCAACAGGCTCCGCAAAAATGTCGTTCTGTCGAGAAAAAGCGCGCTCTTTCACAAAAAAGAAGAGGATAGAAAAAAGATTTTTTCTTCTCTTACGAAAGGCATGGTCCTGAAAGGTATGGTTAAGAATATCACGGATTTCGGCGCCTTTATCGATGTAGGAGGCGGCACAATAGGGCTTCTCCACATAGCGGATATGAGTTGGGGTAGAGTCAACCACCCCAGTGAAATTGTAGCCGTTGGCGACGAAGTGGAGGTGATGGTCCTGGATTTCAACAAGGATGAAATGAAGATTTCTCTGGGGTTGAGGCAAAAGACCAAGGACCCGTGGGAAGATGTGGAGGCGAAATATCCTGTAGGAAATAAGGTTACGGGTAAAGTCGTGAATTTAGTCCCTTACGGCGCGTTTATAGAGTTGGAAAGAGGCATTGAAGGGCTAGTCCATATTTCCGAACTTTCATGGACCAAGAAATATAGTTCGCCAAGTGAAGTTCTTGCCGTTGGCGACAGGGTCGAGGTCATGGTTTTAAATATAGACAAAGCACAGAGAAAGATATCTCTCGGGATGAAACAGCTCGAGCAGGACCCGTGGCAGGGCATCGCGGAGAGGTATAAAGTCGGCCAGAAGGTAAAAGGCAAGATAAGACACATAACCGATTACGGCGCTTTTATCCAGCTTGAGGAAGGAATAGACGGGCTGGTGCACGTCTCGGACCTTTCCTGGACGAAAAAGGTAGCGCATCCGAAGGATGTTTTGAAAAAAGGCGAGAAGACAGAAACCGTAATTCTTTCTGTTGACGGCGTCAACAGAAGAATCGCTCTCGGTATAAAACAGCTTACCCCGGACCCCTGGGATGAGTTACAGGCTCGATATACTCCCGGCACAGTCGTAAAAGGTAAGGTTGTGAAAATAGCGAACTTCGGGATGTTTATAGAGCTGGAAAAAGACCTGGAGGGGCTACTTCATATATCAGAGATAGGCCTCGACCAGGGCGAGATGCTGGAGAGCAAGTTCAAACCCGGCGACGAAATAGATGTAAAGATATTACGCGTCGACGGAGTCCAGAAGAAAATCGCCCTTAGTATGAAAATGTAACCCGCCCCCCCCACCGAGCAAAGACAGTGAAAAGGCAAGGCTTTAAGCTGTTGCCTCCGCTTGCCGCTCGCAAAAGGATAGGCGCCTTTTGCTCACTGTGACAAAAATTGCTCATTATCCAAAAATGGTTATACTCTAGAATGGCGCCATTGTATTCGCAATTTTTGACAGTCGCTCCGGCAACCAGCGCAATCCTGCCCTTTATAACCGTCTTCGCACTGACGCAGTGCGGAACTATACAAACGAAACCTCAAAAAATCTCAAGCAAAATCCTAAATTTTTCTTAATGCGGACGGGAACCCTGCCTTTCCCATTGCCATTAACCGCTTTCCGAACCGCCCCGGTTCGTAAGGCGGTTAAAGATAAAAAAGTTAGATGAAATATTACATTCCTGTGACACATGCTTTTCATAATTATGATATAGTATAGTCAAGCAATATTAATATCACGTTATTATGGGTGAATATAAAAAACAACATAGCTGTTGGTTTAGGGCTATATCCACAGGCCTGGTATGCCTATTTTTGTTAAATAGCATTCCGTTTGTTGATGAAGCCAGAGCACTTGCTCGGTGGGCAGGGACAAAGGATGTTTCCATCCGACGAGATATGGCCCGTATGGCGATTGAACACAAAAACCCCGAAGCCTTTATCTCTGCTAAAACCAAAGACGATAGACACCTTTTAGCTGTCAATCACGCCGACATCGTAATAAGACGTGGTACTAAAGGTAAAGGTCCAGAGTATATCTTATCCAAAGAAGCAGCTCATGATGACCTCACGTTCCTTCGAGCTTTTGTCCGCGCAGAAGTAAAAGCTATTATGCAAATAATAGCTGGTAAAAATAAGGATAAACCTGACCCCAGGTATGTCGCCATAAAAGATTTAATCCTACCTGAAGAGCAAGTATTAGAAGCCTATTCTAAGCTATTTCCAAAAACCCGACGACCCGACCTATCCGCAGATTTACCACTGGACGATATAATAGCCAGGGCATTCGAACTTTTGATTCTAACCAACCCCCAACACAAGTTAGTCGATGAAAACGAGCTTCCTGAGGAAGATAAGCAGTTTCTCAGACTTATCCGGCCAATAATAAATGCAAGTAGACGCTACTTCACCACCGAATTCTGGGATTGGAATATAAGAGAGACAAAAATAAGAGTCGCCCTCGCCAACGGCCAGCGTTTTTATCAGGTGGCGGACGAAAAAGGCGAACTCGCCAACCAGCCGCTTTCGCAAAAAAGAACCTATGAAACAAGAAAAGTCTCTTCTGATGGAACGATTAGGTGGAAGATTAAACGATATTCCGTAGGACGACACCTTGCCGGTAAAGAGCTAGTTTTAAAACCATTCGATGGTGAAAACCGGGATTCGGGATTCAGGGCATTTTATGGCAAAAAGAAAATAGCTTATTATGATAAAGGAAAAGATACATTTAAAAGAACCTATGAAAGAACCTATGAAACAAGAAAAGTCTCTTCTGGCGGACAGATTTGGTGGAATAAACAATATTCCGTAGGAACACACCTTGCCGGTGAAGAGCTAGTTTTAAAGCCATTCGATGGAAAAAGCCGGGATTCGGGATTCAGGGCATTTTATGACAAAAAGCAAATAGCTTATTATGATAAAGGAAAAAATACATTTAAAAGAACCTATGAAACAAGAAAAGTTTCTTCTAGTGGAACGATTAGGTGGAAGAATAAACAATATTCCGTAGGAACACACCTTGCCGGTGAAGAGCTAGTTTTAAAGCCATTCGACGGAAAAAGCCGGAACTCGGGATTCAAGGCATTTTACGGCAAAGAACAAATAGCTTATTATAATGCGAAAAAAAATCAATTTACAAGAGAAAGAAAAAGACATGCAAAATCCCCTCAAACCCTCACCGAGCCTGCCAACCAGCCGCTTTCGGACCATAAAGAAGACGAGAGCATGAGAATAGTAAGAGAAGTTGCTGCGAACGAAAAACCAGAGGATTCTATCTCTATTATAACAACCTTTCCTCATGAGAAAGATATTATTAGAATCGCAGAACAGGAAAAAGCAGTAGTGATTGAACGAGTTACTGCATCACACCCTGTTATTCAGAAATTGTGGGAATTAGATCATGATTGTGTCCTTGGTTTTGGCGGTATGGTAGCTGGCATAAATATGAAATTGTCACAGTTAAAGAGAATTGCGCAAAAGAATAATATATCGATAGATGAACTTAGACAACGTGTTGGCATACCAACATGGACTGAGACTTTGATTGTAACAAGTATCCTTCCTTATGCGGCCGATCCTAAATACGCATATAGTAAATTATTGTTACATGAAATTATGCATTTGTTAGAAGGGGATTTTTCCTCACATCGTTTGTGGAGAATAGGTGATAGTGAACTAAAAGGGGCTTTAGATATAATTACTGATTTTTTGGTATTTATGTTTATACCAAGGAGCGAAATCAGTAAGTTTGGGCATAGCTTGGGGTATGTTAGTTGGTCTAATGAGGAAAAAGAAGCATTGCTAAAAAGATATAGAGATGCTCCGTGCATAAATCCAAACACCTCCCTTAAAAAAATTATTCAAAGATTGCAAACTGATATTCGCGAAGGTGAATATCTCGAGCTTAAGGGTAGAAAGGTGAAAGTTTCAGAAGTGCTAACAAAACTTGAAGAATACAGAAACGAACTAGATACGATTCTTACGATTTTGCTAGAAACAGAACATTTTAGTCGTTATCCATCATTATTCCCAACAGATATTGAAAAAAGCAGCACAATGTATGGTAAAAATACACCCGTCCCCGGTTCTCCCTCTACCGCAAGAGACCAAAAAAGAACCTATGAAACAAGAAAAGTCTCTTCTCGTGGACGGATTAGGTGGAAGAACAAACGTTATTACGCAGGAACACACCTTGCCGGTGAAGAGCTAGTTTTAAAGCCATTCGACGGAGAAAGCTTGGATTCGGGATTCAAGGCATTTTACGGTGAAGAAGAGATAGCTTGTTATGATAAAGGAAAAGATACATTTGAAAGAACCTATGAAACAAGAAAAGTCTCTTCTCCTGGACAGATTAGGTGGAAGAACAAACGTTATTACGTAGGAACACACCTTGCGGGCGAAGAGCTAGTTTTAAAGCCATTCGACGGAGAAAGCTTGGATTCGGGATTCAAGGCATTTTACGGTGAAGAACAAATAGCTTATTATAATGCGAAAAAAAATCAATTTACAAGAGAAAGAAAAAAACATGCAAACTCCCCCCAAATCCTCGCCGAACTCACCAACCAGCCGCTTGAAGGGAAAAAGCAAAACCGCGACTATATGAAATTAACTGAAGCAGGAAAAAAATTACGTCTTAACAAAGCAGCTTTAACCACATCGGGTCTATATAGGATAGAGGTCCAGATTGCTCGATTAATGCAAATAGCCGATGAGTTTAAAATACAGAATCGCACCATAGGAGAGGTATTCGAGGACGAAGAAATTTCAGACGAGGCTAAGGATAGAATTCATCAAATACCTGTAGATGAATTTATAAGAAGTTTCTATGCAGAAAAGAGTGACCAAGAAATCGCAGAGTATGCCTATAAGGACGACAAAGAATTAGCGTATATCCAAGACTTTTTCGAGGAATTAGATTTTCTGCTTCCACTTCAGGCCCTGGAGGATTTACGAACAGCAAGAGCAGAGCAAAGACCGGCACACCTGAATGTTCTCCCTAATGTCCTCCCTGTAGGTGTTAAGAAAGCTATTTTTGAAGCTCACTCAAGCCCTGAATTCGGAATTAATATCTGCGACTCATGCAAGGACAAAGGTGCAGCAATTGTGCATGAGCTCATGGCCTTTTCCGATTTTCCGGATGATGAATTTAATGAAAAAGTGGAGAATGCTTATAAGGCATGGAGAAAGGCGCGACAAGACGAAAAAGTCAAGCTTAGCGCAAGAGAGATACGGTCAATAGAGGAAATAAAAGAAAAAATCCGCAAAACTATGAAAGAGCGCGAAAAAAAGGAGGACGAAGAAGCAGCTTTAGAAATATTTTTAGATACCACCGATATTTCTATTCCGCATGATTTTAGAAAAGAAGGACTCCATGACATTAAAGATGGACATGGAAACGTAGAGCCATTTGGTAGTGTACGGGAAATAATGGCTGCGATAGAACCACGCGCAAAGTTTACCACAGCTGTAGTAGAACCAGGGCCCTTTCTTCGCGCACTTCCTTTAGGACAGGCAGAGGGTAAAGCGCCCATCAACCTATTAAACAGACAAGGAGAAATCAGAACATATATTCCAAAACTTGTGGCAACTTATAAGAACAGCGGAGGAGGATTGAAGGAGAAAACAATTGAGTATCTGATTTTTATAATTGAAAGGTGCAACAGGATACCGCTTGAAGACATATTTATCCAGTTTCAACTTCAGGATATTGAAATTGAAGGTAACTTGCAAGAGGCCCTCAGAAATGCTTATCTGGCAGAATGGTCTTCTTCGCGCGACCAAGCCAGAGAACTTGTAAAGTCTTCTCCAAAAAGAAATACAGGCCACGTTAAAATGGAGACGATGTTGAAAGAAATAGCTGTATTCGCTAACCGCGCTCTCTACTGCGATAAAGAAGGGATGAAAGAACTGGCAAACCTTGCGTACAAAAAGGCGCATCTTCTTTTCCGGAAGTACATAAAGAGCTACGTCGAAGTAAACGCAGAAACCTTTAAGACACTTAACAGAAAACAGCTTCATAATATGATCAAAATGTTATTAATAACTTATGATATTGAAAGCATAAAGGTGCAACACGTGATTAGGGAAGCGCTTGTTAAGATTCACAGTATGAGCCAGGAAAGGCTCAAAGCCATAGGCATAGAACGGGGTGAGTTGGATAAAAAATATGCTGACTACTGCGTGAACATTTTAGAAGCGGATGGAATCGAGCAGGAGATAAAAAATCTTCGGTCCGAACAACTGAAGGTGGCTGAGGAAACACCGCCAGATCTTGCAACCCATAGGTCTTTGGTCCACAAAGGAGATCAGTTGATAAAGCAGATAGAACAATTAAATAACGAGAATGAGGAATTATTCAATACCTTTTTAGAAGAATTCATCTCCTTAATGTACAAAAAAAGAGATCTTGCGAAATTGAACGATGGAACTGAATACGATCCCGCGGCCATGCTACATGAGAAACTACGTGAAGGGTTATACAAAGAAATTAAGGGATGGACCGAAAAGTATCGAAAGGATCTGGAGGATAGGCTTTGGCAAGAAATTACCGCTCCTCATAGCTTTGCTTTGGAGAAAGAGGTAGAGCATAGATTAAAAGTGTTTGATGGCATTTCAAAAAGGTATGCGGAGGCACGCGAACAGATTAGAAGTACAAAAATTTCTGAAAGATACGAACATCGTTTAAAGAATGCACATTTCGTTTTTACTTTTGATTTTGCAAGAGAAACATTAATCGATTTTTTGCTAAAAGAAATAATTGGAGAGGATGATAAACCCTCACTCCTTTATGAATTAAGGGATATGGATAAGCTGCCTGACGTTAAATCGCATATTTCCGCGAGGTTAACTAAGCGGTACGCACAAATAGAAAAAGTCGCAGGCCTAGAAATAATGTTGGATGCTGCTCTCAGACGTGAGGCTTCTGTGATTGAGGATATATTCACGTTTGCCGCTAATGATTATAGCCGACTGCACGAAGCGTTGGAAGAATACGAGAAGGTCAAGTCCTTAGAACTTGACTTTTTAGTGTCGCGCCGGGAATTCCTTATGCCCAGATGGATAGAGTATGATTTTATTCCCGTTGATCTGGTATTACATTGGTTGGATCAAGAAACTATAAACCCAGACGGCGAAAAACAAAAAGATGTAGACAGGACCATCCCGCCTGGCTCGGAGGGACCAATTGCTACTACGATAAGGAACATTTATGATAAATGGAAAGGACAGGCGATAACGACGATAACAACAGAAGAAGCCGCGACGAAGATTATGGAAGAGATCCTACCACGTCTTGCGTATTCAGATGAAAACGTGCTTAATCTCGGGAAGGCGAAGGAGATATTGCAACATGGGTCACGAACCGTGTTTATGCGCGAAGCGGTGGAGATTTTGACGAGGGATGAGGGGGCGAAAGAGCAGATGGGGCTTAGGGAGGAATTGAAAAGTTTTGTACATAGGGTATATGCAACAAGAATGTTTTTAGCATTCTATGAATGGGGCAAGAAAATTAGAGATGTTTTAGAGAGAACAAAAGCTATGGTACAAGATGAAGGAGAAGCAACCGCGATTCTAAACGATTGGCGTGAACTTGCCGGCCTAAAAGAGACTAGGGCTATCGATGAGTTTACTAAATTATGTAATATAGGAGATGAACTGAAAGTATTTGCCAAAAAGGAGCTCGATGCTCCTGCAAGAGGGGTTGATGGTGTTAGCCAGATATATAGCGATAATATTTTTATA
>JAUWBJ010000106.1 GCA_030605095.1 Candidatus Omnitrophota bacterium
TAAAACCGTCTCTATTTCTTCTTTTTTAACTGTTTCTGCTATCTTCTCCGCCATCTTCTTTGTATTGCCGGAACTCGAATAATATGTAACTAATACCTTAGCCATGTTTCACCCCTTCGCCTATTATTTTAACCAGTACCCTTTTTCGGCGGCAGCCGTCGAATTCACCGTAAAAAATCTCCTCCCACGGCCCGAAATCAAGCTTGCCCTTTGTAACGGCGACAACTACCTCTCTTCCCATAATCGTTCTCTTGAGGTGCGCATCGGCATTATCCTCACCCGTAAGATTATGTTTATATTGTGCTATCGGAGTGTGCGGGGCAAGTTTTTCAAGCCATTTATCGAAGTCCCTATGAAGTCCCGACTCGTTATCATTGATAAAAACTGAAGCGGTGATGTGCATGGAATTAATCAAACACAAGCCTTCTTTTATGCCGCTTTTATCGATGCATTTCTGCACAAGCGGTGTTATGCGCACAAATTCGCGTTCGCTCTTTGTGTTAAACCATAGGTATTCGGTATAGGCTTTCATATTCCTGTTATCATATTATCGCAAGAGGCAATAATAGGCAACAGATATTTAAGTTTAAAAAAGTAAAAAGGGGGACAAAAAAGGGACGAGACGGTTCTATTTTTTCTTCGCTATATTCAAACTCTATCTAAAATTCCTTTCAAGCCACGCTGCTGATTCCTGGTAAGTTTTCTCAGGAGCCATGGTATGTCCACCTTTGAACTCTATCCATTTCGTCTTCCATCCGAGCTCTTCTAAAAATTTGCGGTCTTTTTTCATTATTTCATAGTTATTGTCTGTCGGGCTGGCTAAAAATACGGCCAACTTTCGCCTGGGATATTTGTGCTTCTCTTGCCTACATTCCGGGTGTATCGCGCCGACGTTAGGTATAACCGCGGATATTAATCTTGGATAATAAAAAGCAAAAACATGGGAACCCATCCCGCCACCGGAAAACCCGGTTGCTACTACTTTCGATTTATCTATGGGGTATTTCCCTGATAAGTCTCGTGAGACAATAGACGATAGGTTACGAAATATATCAGTCGTCGAAACATTATTTCGGAATTCTTTAGACGCAAGGACAAGCCACTTATGCTTCTCAGCCACATTTTTCCAGGCTCCAATCATTGACGACGCGTTAGCGCTCGGAGATAAAGCAATGACCAATGGATATTTTTTATTATAGTCTATGCCTTTTGGGACATAAAGGATGTATTTAGGTTCATCGATGGTCTCAGATTTTTTCTGAATAATTGGGTTTACACTCTTCTTAATTTCGATATTGGCGCCTTTTTCCATCTTTGCGATTTGTTCCAAAGCATAGGTTTTATATTCGCCGGTTCCGGTTTCCACCATGACTGTTTTTCCCGAAGACGCTACAATGTTGCCCCCCACTCTTTCTCCTGATTTCAAATATATTACATCGGCAAATGAGGCGCCGGTACATGCAATGACAATGCATAGAGTTAGTGTGAAGGGTAAATTTTTCATTAACACAAATATATCATACGATTACAACTCTGTCAAATCACCGGTGGGAAGCTATAAGCTGTAAGCTTTAAGGGGTAAGTTTGGATTGGCGTCATCCGAGCATCCGAGTGTACAAGTCTAAATTCAGTTTTAGAAACAGGTTGAACAGGAAATCGGAAACGGTCTAAAGTTTATCTTATTGAACCAGAAATATTAAATAATATAGCCAAGTTTATGCAATGGATAAATCGTGGTTATACAGCATATTTTAATTCAAAATACGGAAAAGTAGGGCATTTATGGCAGGGAAGATTTAAGAGTAAGCCTATATTAAAG
>JAUWBJ010000068.1 GCA_030605095.1 Candidatus Omnitrophota bacterium
TGCGTTACTCGTTGAAATCCCTACAAAATTATGTTATATTATGGCTTCAGAGGGAGCTAGCTCCCTCTGAAATGAGTTCGAACAAAGGAGTAGAGACTCCACCATGTGGGATATGGAGTGCTTTTTAAGAAGGGACGGAAGGTACCTTCCGTCGCAAAAATCAATCGGCGCTCTTTTAAAATAAAGTTCTTGAACCAATCTTTTTGTCATTTGTATTCTTGAGATTTCTAACTATCTCAAGAAAAAAATGACTGATTCTAAATTTCCCTCATCCTAGCTCCCGTCGTGCGAGGGTAAAAACGAAAGGAGCTTATCCATGAAATACTTCCTCTATGCCCGTAAATCTACAGATGAACAAGATAGGCAAATCTTGTCTATCGAAGCCCAGATTACCGAAGCTAAAGAGTATGCTATAAAGGAGAATCTTGCTATAGTGCAAGAGTTCATCGAGTCAAGAACTGCCAAGGTGCCTGGAAGGCCTATCTTTAATGAGATGATACGCTTACTCGAACGTAGCAAAGCCGAGGGAATTCTAAGCTGGCATCCGGATAGAGGCTGTGTCGTAACCTCTTAGGTTTTGTCGTCGAGGTCGTCGTCGGTAAAAAAGGTTGCTTTATTTCCCGAAATAGTATATAATTTTACCAACGATATAAATGTACCTTTCCGACGGTAAAACTAAGGAGGTTCCGATGTCAGTAGATATAAACGTTAAGCCTTATAACAACAAACAACTTCTTTTATTCCCTGCGTCAATCGGTGATTATCTTCCCGAAGACGATCTTACTCACGTCGTAGATGAGGCAGTCGAAGAAATTGACTTAAGGCCTTATCACCGGAAAATCTCCCCTGTCGGGAATCCTTCCTATCATCCAGCGCTTATGATAAAGATATGGTTTTATGGATATGCCACAAAAACTTATAGCTCAAGAAAGATAGAGGAAAAACTCCATAAAGACGTCTCCTTTATATATTTAGCCGGCATGCAAAAGCCTGATTTTAAAGCGATAAGCGAATTTCGCAGGAAAAATCTTTCCGAACTGAGAAACTCTTTCATAGATATATTACAAATCTGTCATCGACTCGGCTTAACTAAGCTCGGTGAAATCTCTATCGACAGCAAAGTAATAAAGGCCAACGCCTCGATCTCAAGAACTTACGGCAGGAAAAAGCTTGCGAGGGAGCGAGAGGAGATCGAGAGCGCCATTCAAGAATATTTAGAGAAGGCAAATCAAACCGATATCGAAGAAAACAAGAAATACGGTAATGATGGACGGGATAATGAACTTCCGCAAGATATTCGCAGTAAGAGCGAGCGGATTAAAAAAATGAGGCGAATAAGGGAAGAATTAAAAGAAATCGATGGATACCTTAAGAACAGAACCAGCATAAACCTTACGGATAAAGACGCTGGCGTGCAAAAAGATAAATCCAGGAAGGTTGCCGGATATCGCTCAGAGGTTGCGGTAGATTCGAAACAACAGATAATAATAGGTAATAGCGTAACATCTAAGTCTGTGGATACTCAAGAACTGGTTCCCATGACAGATCAGGTAATAGAAAACATTAAAAAATTGAAGCCTACAGAAGCCAAGAAGAATGCAAAAAAAGAAAAAATAAGAATCCTTGCGGACAGCGGGTATAGTTCAGGCGAAAATTTAGCGGAACTTGGGAAAAGAGGTATTATAGACCCCTATATCCCTGATATGAGATATCAAGGAAAGGAACGAGGCCGCAAAACAGATGAGGGCTACGAATTCCATAGCTCTAAATTTATCTACCTCAGGAAAAAAAATTATTGTGTATGCCCTGAAGGCAAACGACTTAATTTTGTAAAACGACTACGGCACCATAATAAAAAATACCTGCTTTATAAATCTTTTAATTGTAAAAGCTGTAAACATTTCCAAAATTGTGCAAATGGCAGGAGGAGTAAATACATCTGGGTAAGCACGGATAGACATTTTGTCGATAGGATGAGACAAAAACTATCCAAAGAAGAGGCAAAAAAGATATATAGAATACGAAAAATAACCGTAGAACCTGTCTTAGGGAATTTGAGTCATAATTTAGGATTTAGAGAATTTCTATTGAGGGGGTTAGAAAAGGTAAAAGTCGAATATTCATTAATGTGTACCGCCCATAATATCTTAAAAATAGCAAAATTCCTGAAAGGACAACATATAAGCCTTAAGAACTGCCTCAGCATGTCAGAACTTCTAGCCGTATCAAATACTTCCTAGTGCGGGATAGTTCAGATTTTGAGGAAATGAGTAAAAAATAAGATAAATATAGAGATTTTCATTAAAATTTAACCTACCCAAGTAATAAACCAACCATTTTTAGTGTATTGCGACACAGCCTCGGATAGACTTGCGAGGAACTCTTTAGATGGTGGCAAGATAATCTATCTCGTAGATAAGGGTGTAGTCAAGGATCTAAAGTTTCCTACTTACAGGTTTGATGATACAGCTCAGGGTAAATTTATGCTCTCTATTGCATTCGGGCAGAGTAAGTACTATGTAGATAACCTCTCTGAAAACATAAGGCGAGGCATAAGACAGAAGATACGTAACGGTGTATACTCAGGACCTGCTCCGGTAGGCTACTTAAATGATCCTATAACTCGTACTATCGTTATAGATAAGGATAAAGCTCCCCTCGTACGCAAGATGTTCGAGCTATATGCCACGGGTAACTATACTCTCGACCGCTTAACAAATACGATGAATTCCCTCGGCTTTGCCACACGCAACAATAAGCCATTACGCCATAACAGGTGCCAAAGCATTCTCTCTAACCCCTTCTACTATGGTCTCATGTATTACTGGGGAGAGCTTTTTGAAGGAAGTCATGAGCCAATTATTACCAAGAAACTTTTTGAAAAATGCCAAACTGTTATGAGAAGACGAGGTAAACCGAGAAAGCAAGCACAGCATTATATAGCCTTACGTGGCTTTATGAGGTGCGGTGAGTGCGGTAGGATAATAACTGCTGAGATACAGAAAGGTCATACTTATTATAGATGCACGAAAAGACAAAGAAGATGCTCGCAGAAATATACACGAGAGGAAGCTCTCGAAAAGCAAATCAACGACATTTTTCAAAAAGTTTCTTTAAGTGATGATTGGGCGTCTAAGATTATAAACGAATTAAGGAAAGACAAAGAGAAAGACACCCAATCATTACTTACTCATCTGCAAAATCTCCGAAAGAAGCTAAGTAGCATCGATACTAAGATAAGCAAGCTTATAGATATATATCTCGAAGGTAGTTTAACCAAAGAAGAATATACACGTAAGAAGGAAAGACTAGTAAACGAAAAGAAGGAATTACAGGAAAGCATCAGAGATTTTGCAGATGAGGGTAATAATTGGTTCGAACAGGCTAGAGAATTCGTAACCTCTTTAACTGAAGCACGTTGCGTACTTCGTGAGGGAAATTTAGAATTAAAGAAAGAATTTCTTAAAAAGATCGGTTCGAACTTTATTTTAAAAGAGCGCCGAATAAATTTCTCGGCGGAGAAAATTTTCCGCCATTTTTTTTCGCGCGCCCCGTTTTCCGATTGGTGGAGCTGACGGGATTCGAACCCGTGATCTCCTGACTGCCAGTCAGACGTGCTCCCGCTGCACCACAGCCCCGGTTTATGTTGAAATCATATTGAATATATTACTGTCTATGATATAATAGGTAAATCCGAGATATTTCACGCCGAAGTGGCGGAACTGGCAGACGCGGCGGCCTCAAAAGCCGTTGATCGCAAGATCATGAGGGTTCGACTCCCTCCTTCGGCACTTCTATTCGGGCTTTTGCTCTTCAAAAACACCTATTTTTCTAAGCTTATCGTATCTTTTCTCTACAAGTTTATTTCTATCCACGGCGTTCAGGATCTCTAAGTCTCTTTTAATCGCGGTTTTGATATTTTGCGCCATCTGGTGAGGGTCCCTGTGCGCTCCTCCCAACGGTTCTTTTATTATATCGTCTACTATGCCCAATTCGTATAAATCCTTACCTGTAAGTTTTAATGCCTCAGCGGCTTCCGGCGCTTTCGAGCGCTCTTTCCACAAAATGGCTGCGCATCCTTCCGGAGAAATAACAGAATAATACGCGTATTCAAGTACATATACTCTATCTCCGATGCCGATCCCCAAAGCGCCTCCTGACCCGCCTTCGCCTATTACAAAAACAATAATGGGTGTCTTTAGCATACACATTTTAAAAAGATTTTTTGCTATAGCTTCGGCTTGTCCTCTTTCTTCAGCACCAATGCCGGGGTAGGCGCCGGGCGTGTCTATAAAGGTAACTATCGGTAAATTAAATTTTTCCGCTAACTCCATCACTCTCATTGCCTTTCTATACCCTTCGGGATGGGCACTTCCGAAATTACGTAAGAGATTTTCTTTTGTATCCTTACCTTTCTGGTGCCCTATAATAACTATTTTTTTATTGTCTATTTTCGCCATGCCCGCCACGATGGCTTTATCATCCCCGTAAAGCCTATCGCCGTGAAGTTCTATAAAATCTGTCATAATCAAATCTATATAATCCAACGTGTACAGTCTTTTTGGATGACGCGCTATCTGAACCCGCTGCCAGGGAGTAAGATTCTTAAATATCTCCCCTTTGACCTTTTTAAGCCTCTCCTCAAGTTTTTTTATTTCACCGGATAAATCTATATCCTCTTTAGTGGTAAGCGTTTTGAGTTCTTCTATCTTTTTTTCAAGCTCTAATATGGGTTTTTCAAAATCTAATCCGTTCATTCAACAATCACCACCTCGGTGCCGCTCGGGATAATAGCGTAGAGCTCCTCTACGTCTCCATTTCTCATTCTAACGCAACCCTTTGTAATATGTTTTCCGATAGAAGAAGCGTCCTTCGTTCCGTGAATACCGTATCCGGATACCGAAAACCCCATCCATCGTGATCCCAGCTCATATTCCGGGCTATCAGGTTCAACAATAGCACCGACCTTGTACCATGGGGGGCTTATGAGTTTTTCTTCTATTTTAAATATTCCGACTGGCGTGCTGAAATTCTCGCCCGTAGAGACCCGATACGTTTTTACAATTTCGCCGCCGGATTTTTTCAGGGTTAATTCATTCTCCGACTTATCGACTAAAATGCTAAATTTCGCTTTGTTAACCTTCAAAAATTTCCCCGGGAGTATGAGGTCGCTTCTAAGGTTGTTTGATTTCTTAAGCAATTCAATCGTGGTATCAAATCCGGAGGCGATTTTGGCAAGCGTGTCGCCTGGCTGTATTTTGTAGGAGAGGTCTTCATCTGTCATAATATCGGAAAATAAAATCTTTATATTCAGATTTTCTATGTCCTTTCGAATTTTTGCGGCGTTGTTCGAATAGGGAGACCTTTCGATAAATTTTTTGAGTGTCTTCTTTGCTTTTAAATAATCCTTTTCCGCCTCAAAATTTTTGGCTAAACTCAAAAGTGACTGCTTATTCTCCGAATCGATTCTGCTGACACGGCGCGCGCTTCTTTTTAAAGCGGCATTTTTTACAACAGACGATAATAAAATTATTGCCAGGGCTATTAAAACAAGAGTTATAATAAATCTCTTATTCATTTCTGTGCACTACCAGAGTAGAAGCGCAATCGTGACACCCGATACAACGCCTGCCAGAACTTCGATAGGGGTGTGCCCTAAAAGCTCCTTCAACCTGTCTTCCTGAATATGTTTCTTCCAGTAAATATCATCCAGCATCCTGTTCAAAATTTCCGCCTGTTTGCCGGTTGCACGCCTGACACCCTGGGCGTCAAATATTACTATAATGGCAAAAATCAGGGCAACAACAAACATTGCTGAGTCAAATCCGGTCGAAAGCCCGATGCATGTCACCAGCGCGCTTACGGTTGCGGCATGGGAGCTCGGCATGCCGCCCGTGCCAACAAACCACCGGAAGTTGAATTTTCTCTCCTTTATAACGCCTATAATTACCTTTATAGTCTGGGTAATAAGCCATGTATAGAGGGTAACAAAAAAAACCTTATTTCTCGCAAATTCCAAAAACAGGTCTTTCGTAGTTTCCATAAGCCCTTCCTTATATGGCAATATTAAGTAGCTATTATAATATACAATCGCATTCGATGCAACGAAATAACCTGTCCCGAATTGACTCATATTAAATGTTACCCAAACACGTTTTAAAATGCTTCGTTGACTCATAATTAATGTTACCGGAGAATATAACCCTCGAAAGGGGGTTATATTATGAGTCCCGGAGCAAGAATGGAATATCTTGAAGAAA
>JAUWBJ010000041.1 GCA_030605095.1 Candidatus Omnitrophota bacterium
CATTCATAGAGTGGGCATTATTTATAATGAAAACTTTCGACTTGCCTTCATACGGCTTAAGATTGGCCTGATTAATGGCCTCTCTTATTTGGTCTATGCCTACGGAGGAAGACGCTCCCTTTGGCTCTACAAAAAATACATCGGGGTGAATCTGTGAATTGATTTTCTTGCACGATAGGCATATTTCACACGGCTCCACCTTCGTTGAATGGTTTTCGCGTTCAGCTTCGGTGGATTTTATGCTTAGGCAGTTGACTGTCTTTGCAAAATTTTTCGCAGTTTCTAATTTCCCGGAGCCGTCCGGCCCGATGAATAAATAACTCGAAAAAATGCGCATCCTTCGAATGCCCTCCTTTAATATCTCCGGGGTCTTATCCTCTGCCTTTATATCTTCGAATGACATTCATAACCTCTTGTTTAACTTCTCCAAAAGTCTCGAACTTTGTCTTTCTTGTTTTTATAACCTTTATTGTCTTCCTACTCTGTCCGGCTAAATCGAGATAACCCTTTCTTACTTTCCTGTGAAAGGAAAGTTTTTTGGATTCCATTCTGTCTTTTTTACCCCGATGTATCTTCTTAAGGCCCTCTTCCGCGCCTATATCCAGAACAATAGTAAGGTCCGGTTTAATCCCTTTTATAGATATGGATTCCACTCCTTTTATATCCCTTAAAGAAACGCCGCCTGCGTACCCCTGATACACTAAGGTAGCGGCGTTGAACCTGTCGCTTATAACTATCTTTTTCCCAAGAAGCGCCGGCTTTATTATTTCCTTCACGAGCTCAGCGCGGCTAGCTTCAAAAAGTAGCATCTCTGTAAGGGGAGATATGTCAATTTTTTTTGAATTTAAGACAACGTCTCTTATCTTATCCCCGAGCCTTGTTCCTCCCGGTTCCCGGGTATATACGACTTTATATCCTTGTTTTCTCAAGAAATCAGCCGTCAGCTTAGAATGCGTGCTTTTGCCGCAACCCTCAGGGCCTTCAAAAGTAATGAATATCCCTTTCCTTAAACTTTTCTTCGCCATTTTGTACCTGTTTTTGTATCTTCGAGAATAACGCCTTCTTCTAAAAGCTCACTTCTTATTTTATCCGCTTTTTTGAAATCTTTATTTTTTCGTGCGGTCTCCCTTTCCTTTATGAGTTTCTCAATTCTTTCTTTCAGTTCCGGTTTTATTGAAACGAGCTTTTCCAAACCAAGTCCAAGCACCTTGCACAATTCTTTTATCAATCTCCTAACATCCCCGGCAGATTTTAAATCGTTTTGTGCAAGATAAGTATTTCCTGACCTCATTAACTCAAAAATAGAAGATAAAGCCTTCGGGGTGTTAAAATCGTCATCCATCGCTATCGTGAATTCCTTTTTGAGTTTTTGGATTTTGGGTTTTGGGTTTATTTTGGATTTTGGATTTCCCTCGACTTCGCTCGGGACAAGTTGGATTTTGGATTTCTCTGTGTTATCCAAGAATATCATTATCCTCTCCTTCACCCTAGCCATTTCTTCTATTTTTTCCTCGCTGTAATCAACGGGATGCCTGTAGTGACTGGATAAAAATAGCAATTTTAATAAATCCGTGTCTTTGTATTTCGTAATGAAGTCTTCCATAGTTATAAAATTCCCGAGCGACTTTGACATTTTCTGGCCGCCGGTTGTCAAGAGGCCGTTATGAATCCAATATTTAGCGCTTCTCTTGCCGGCACACATGGTTTGCGCAATCTCGTTTTCATGGTGGGGAAATATAAGATCCAGGCCGCCGCCGTGAATTAAAAAATCTTTTCCCAAAAATTTCGTGCTCATCACTGAGCACTCTATATGCCAACCGGGCCTGCCTTCTCCCCAGGGGCTTGGCCACGACGGCTCATCTTCTTTTGATTTTTTCCAAAGGGCAAAATCCAAAGGGTCTTTTTTATTTTTATCAAGTGAAACCCGCGCCCCTTCTTCCATCTGATCTAAGCTCTGGCCGGAAAGCTTGCCATAATCCTTAAATTTTCTTACATCAAAATAGACTCCTCCGTCTGTTTCATATGCGTAATCTTTTTTTATTAGAGCTTCTACAAATTTAATCATATCCTTGATTGTTTCTGTCGCCCTTGGTTCTTTGTCGGGTTTTAAAAGGCCAAATGAATCCATATCCTCGTGATATTTCTTTAGATATTTCTCCGATATTTTTTTAACTTTAGTCTTTAAATCTCCCGCGCCGGCTTCGCCACGCGCCCTATCTATAATCTTATCGTCGATGTCTGTAACATTCCTCACAAATTTGACTTTTTCCTTGCCTTTTAAGTACCTGAGGTACCGCACAATAACATCGAATATGTAAGCGCTTCTTGCGTGTCCGATATGAGGCTCATCATAAACGGTAGGGCCGCAGACATACATGCCGATTTTTTTCTCTACGAGTTCTTCTTTCTTACGCGTGAGAGTATTATATATTTTCATTTATTCCAGCGTTTTTTTTCGTGGTAGTCCTTGATCTCTCCTTCAATGTGATCTATTTCGTCCTGGAGCCTGTCAAGTCTCTGCGCTATGGGGTCGGGTAAAGAGGTATGGTCCAAGCTTACTCCGGGAATTTTTTTTCCTTCTTTTTTTACGATTCTTCCCGGAATGCCTACCGCGGTTGAGTTTGGCGGGACATCTTTTATAACTACGGCGTTTGCGCCTATTTGAACGTTATCTCCTATATTGACATTGCCGAGGATTTTTGCGCCGGCGCCGACAACCACATTATTGCCCAGGGTAGGATGCCTTTTGCCGCGCTCTTTTCCTGTGCCGCCCAGTGTCACCCCCTGGAAAAGGGTTACATTATTCCCTATGATAGATGTTTCACCTATAACAACGCCCATGCCGTGGTCTATAAAAAGGCCTTCCCCTATCATTGCCCCCGGATGAATCTCTATCCCCGTAAGCCACTTAGCGAACTGCGAAATAAAACGTGGAAAGAAAGGAAGGTGGATTTGCATAAGTTTATGCGCAAGCCTATAAAAGATTATGGCCGAGAGCCCCGGATACGTTAACAAAACTTCCAGGAAATTTGTAGCTGCCGGGTCGCGCTCAAAGGTCGCTTTTATCTCTTTTCTAAAAACAAGGCTTACGAGCACTAAATATATAAGGCCCAAGCCCAGAATGCATAAAATAAACGTTAATAGTATCATCTCTTTATCTCCTCCAGTGTCGCCACCGCGTAACTTGCAATCGCTTCGCCTCTACCGATCGAACCAACGCCTTCGTTGGTTGTCGCTTTTATGCTTATGCGTGATTCATCTATACGTAAAATATCGGAAATCTTCTTCTTCATATTGGCGCGAAAAGCGCTTATCTTGGGTTCCTCGGCTATAACGACAACATCTACATTATTTACGCGATATCTTTTCCGGCGAATTAAATCATTCACTTCTCGCAAAAGGCTTGCGCTTGAAACGCCCTTATAACGGGGCTCGCTATCAGGAAAGTGCATGCCGATATCTCCCAGGCTCGCCGCGCCTAATATGGCGTCAGATACAGCGTGTATCAATACATCTGCGTCCGAATAGCCAACAAGCCCTTTTATATAAGGAATCTCCACTCCGCCGAGTATGAGCGGTTTCCCTTCCATCAACCTGTGAATATCGTATCCTATCCCTACTCGCATATTTTTTTATTTCTCAAAAGTATCCTTGCTAACTCCAAATCCTCATGCGTCGTAATCTTTATATTCCTATACGAGCCCTTAATGACCTTCACTCTATGCGCTAATTTCTCGACAAGGCTCGAGTCATCCGTAGCGTTTCTGTCTTTAGCTTTCTTATACGCTTTTACGATTAGCTCTTTTCTGAAGACTTGAGGTGTTTGTGCTTCCCATAAAAATTTTCGCTTCGGTGTTTTAGCTACAAAGAAATCTCCATTTATAAATTTGAGTGTCTGTCTCGAGGGAATAGCGGAGATGGCTGCCCCGAATCTTTCTGCTGCCCGGAGAAGTTTCTTTATCAAGCCCTGGTCTATGAAGGGCCGTACACCGTCGTGTATCAAAACAAAATCGGCATCTCCTGCTTTCCGAAGAGCGTTCCGCACAGAATCGAAACGCCTTTTTCCGCCGGAGATGACAGCGCGAACCTTACGGAATCCGTACTTTTTAACAAGCTTCTCGCATGCTTTCAACTTATCGCGCGAAACAGCGATGATGATTTCGTCGATAGGCGCGGAAGCTTCGAGCGCCTTTAAGGTGTACGAGAGTAGAGGATGCCCTCCCAGCATTACAAATGGCTTAGCTTCTTTAACATGCAGCCTTCTACCTTTGCCTGCCGAAGGGACTACACACACTACCTTCATCTACCCGGTCTTCCACGTCTTGGGTTTTCCCCGGGCCTGTTAGCAAATATCATCCTGCCTGCCGAGGTCTGCAAGACGCTCGTAACAACAACATTTAAGGTTTGTCCAATTAAGTGCCTGGCGTTATCAATCACAACCATTGTCCCGTCATCGAGATACGCAACGCCCTGATTATATTCTTTTCCTTCCTTCGTAATCCTCACGGTCATCTGCTCGCCCGGTAAGACCACGGGTTTCAAGGCATTGGCAAGGTCGTTTATGTTTAAAACAACTACCCCTTGAAGTTCGGCAATTTTGTTGAGATTGAAATCATTGGTAATTACTTTCGCGTTTAAAAGCTTGGCGAGCTTAATAATTTTGGCATCTACATCTTTAACCTCGGTGAAATCTTCGTCGTGAATCCTCACACCGATACGGGTATCTTTCTGAAGCCGGTTCAATATATCGAGGCCCCGACGCCCGCGATTCCGTTTGAGCGCGTCTTGCGAATCCGCTACTTGCTGCAGCTCTCTCAGGACAAAGCGGGGGACGATAAACCGCCCTTCTATAAAACGGGTATCGGCAATATCAATGATTCGACCGTCTATGATAACGCTGGTATCGAGGATAATGATTTCGTCTTTTTGCTCCTGGCGCGAAAATCTGACATAGGGTATAATCAGATTAAACTCATCCTTTCCCCTTATCGCTATAACCATGCCTAAATAACAGAACACAAGAATAAAAATAATATTAAGAGCGGAATATATCTTTTCATCCATGGGAATAAGCCTTATCACAAGAGTCATTAACCACGCCATAAAAAACCCGAATATAAGGCCGAATACGGCCGCTGATAGATTCCTGACGGAAAGTTTTTTTAGTTTCATTTCTATAAGGATTACAAGAAGCGCGCCGAAAAATCCTACACCCGTGCCCGCTAAAGCATATATGCGGCTGAAATCGCCTATAAGCCAACCCACGTAATACCCTACAATAGAGCCCAAAAAAACAAAAAATAATCTTATAAAAATTACCGTCATTTGTCCCTCCTCGGCGTTCTCGGTTTATGCAATAATTTCCAGGGGTGCTTTTTGATATCCTCAACGAGTGCTTGTAAATCGTTATAAATCTTCTCTTCAACCAACAATTTCCCGACAGTCCCTTCACCCTCTTTTAGCCGCATCATAACGGCATTGGTTGAATCAGCGATCTGATCCAGCTTTTCGGTCAGGCGTTCTGTGGGAATAGGGTCATGGCCTACGATGTTGTCCCCGTCCTTAAGAAAGTCGTCTCTTGTCGTGCCGGGAAAAATTTCGAGGTACTTTTCTCCCAGAAGCCCCAGCGTATTAATAAACGCCACCGAATCCCTCTCAATCCGTATTTTTTCGTCATTTACCCATGCTAATAACTTTACTTTTGTCTTTTTCTCTTTTTCGTCGAAAAATATATCGATTTTGTCAATCTGTCCCACATTAACGCCGGCCAATCTGACAGGGGCGCTTTTCGTAATTCCGCTGGCGAAATTAAAAATGACATTTATGTGATAGCCTCTTCTTACAAGATAGACGTCTCCTATGGAAAAGACTATTATAAAGAATATAAGTATGCCTACCGCTATAAAAATTCCGACTTTCAACTCAAATATTTTATTTTCTGCCTCCGCCATGGCTAACCTCCTCTGGTAATCGGCCCTTCCGCCTCTCCGTGAATAAACTGTTTTACAACCGGGTCTTCGGTATTTTTTATCTCATCGGGTGTTCCCAAGGTAATAATCTTTCCCTCATAAAGCATTGCTATCTTATCGGCTATCTTATAAGCGCTTGTCATATCGTGCGTAACAGCGATAGACGTAACTTTTAATTTATCGTGTAGCTCTTTAATGAGTCCATTTATAGCGTCTCCCATTATAGGGTCAACGCCTGTCGTCGGCTCATCGTAAAGGATAATTTCGGGCTTCATGCAAATGGCCCTGGCCAACCCTACCCTCTTACGCATACCTCCCGAAAGTTCCGCGGGTTTAAGGCTCTCCACACCTTCTAAGCCTACAAGCTCCAGGCATTCTTTGACTCTCTCAAGGGTTTCATCCTTTTTCTTGTTCATATGCTCCAGCATACCGAAAGCCACGTTTTCCCACACAGACAATGAATCAAATAGAGCCGAGCCCTGAAATAGCATACCGAACTTCATTCTTATATCGTTTAATGGCTTACCGTTTAGTTTCGTTATATCTCTCGCGTCTATAAAAACCTGTCCTAAATCCGGCTTGAGTATGCCTATTATATGCTTCAGAAGAACGCTTTTTCCGCAACCCGATCTTCCGATTATAACGGTTGTCTCGCCTGTATTTATGGTCAGATTAAGATTGTCCAAGACCTTGTGCTTCCCGAAACTTTTACATAGGTTTATTATTTCAATCACGTACGTTATCTCCCTATAAAGTACATAAGCACTGTTAAAAGACAGTCGCAAGCTATTATAAGTACAAAACTTCTCACCACGCTTGAGGTTGTAGCCCTGCCAACTCCTTCAGCGCCGCCTTTAGCGCGCATTCCTTCAAAACATGCTATAGTACATATTACAATACCGAACACAAAACTCTTATACAGTCCGTTACGCACGTCGCTTTGCGTTATGGGATCGAAAGTCATCTTCACATACATATGATGCGGCATATTAAGTTTGGTTATGCCTATGATGTATCCGCCTACAATCCCTATGAAATCCGCATAAATTGTCAGTATTACAAGCGAAACCAGCATCGCCCAAAATCTCGGAATAACAAGATAGTTTATGGGATTCGTTGCTAATGTTTCTAATGCGTCTACCTGTTCTGTTACTTTCATCGTTGCGATTTCTGCGGTTATAGCGCCGCCGCACCTACCGGCCACAACAAGAGCCGTAAGAACCGGGCCCAATTCTCTAATCATTGAAAGTGCGACAAGAGATGCTATATACATCTCTGCCTGAATCTTTTGCATTTGATAAGCGCTCTGCAGGGCAAGAACCATGCCTGTGAATAGGCTTATGAGGGTTACTATGGGTAAGCTACTTACACCGATTTTCTCTGCTTGCTTTATAGCCTCTTTGATCCTGAAGGGAGGATGAAAGAGCCAAAAAAGTATCCTGCCGAAAAAAATGCTGATAGCACCTATGTATTCGATAAATGCTATTGCTTTGTCGCCTAATGCTTCAAACCATCTTTTAATATTTAACATGTATCCCCTTGAAGCTGTTTCAGGCGTAAATATACGCGTGAAACAGCTTCAGAAAACTATTTAGAATTTTACCTTATGCTCAACCCCTAAAAAATGCCCTTCTTCTGATTCCTCATCCTTTTTATATGCCTTAAAAGTTAAGTCAAATTCCTCATCTAAAGATTTTTCGGCCTTCACTGAGGAATCCCCGGATTTTTTCATAACACTCCACTCTTCCCACACAAAGAAGTTCTCGCCGGGCTCAAGAGAAACTCCGTCAAATACCTTCCCGTCTTTTAACTTCGCGAGATCAATCTCTCCGTCCAGTATCATGTAGCCGTCTTCCTTCCAAATTCTGGAATCGTATATAGAAACGAGGGGCAGTTTTCCCTTAAGTCTTGCTATAAATGAATCAAATTTAAAATCGCCCCAACTACCGTTCTGAACATCCAGACGCCCCATGAGGAACGGTTCCTTTATCGGGCCTTTAACGGTAAACGCTCCGAACATTGTCCCTGAAATGTTGTTCTTGCCGTCGTTGAATGCGGAGTAATTTCTCAAATCCAGATTTGTAATTGTCCATTTCAAAAATACATAATTGGGCTCCGCCAATCTTACATATCCATATCCTTCTATTTCATCGCCTATTTTGAATTTATTTACATTTACCGTATCTTTGGCCCTGTCGTAGCTTAAGAAAATTTCTATTGTTTCGTCAAAAGGCGAGAAATTTATGATTACGTTCTTAAAAGCAAGGGTTGCGTCTATAAAGCCGGGGCGGTTTCCGTCGATAGACGCGCTTATCTCGCCTATAAAATCCATATCATGAAATTTTACCCCGTTAGATAGGAACCATCCGGCGGGGTTTATATGGTTCACTCTTCCGATTATCTCAAACCGGTTAATTTCTCTCTTTATTTCCAAATCGACGCTTCCTCTATCCAGTGTAATGTGGATACGGGAGGTATCTTGAATCCCTTCCAAAAGCGGTAGGATGCGCGTGTCTCTCGAGATGAGATTTTTAAAAATCCCGCCTTTGATACCGCTTATCTCAACGCGAACGCCTTCCGGAAGTGCTTTTTCCAGCTGTCGCTCGGTGAATTCCTTAAAAAAGATATCCGCGTGTATCTGGTAAAATAGAAAAATCGACGCAAGAAAAAGGACGTTTAAAATATAAGTATCTCTTCTTTTTATGGACTTGATGCGTCTCATTGGACAGTTTTACTTAATTTTTTCTTTCTTAGCACTTTTCGAAACAACTTCAAACTCCAAATGGTCGCCCTTTACGTTCACCTTAAGATTGCCGCCGCCTTTAAGCTTTCCGGAAATAATTTCCTGCGCCAATGGATCTTCCAGAAATCTCTGAATAATCCTCTTTAAGGGGCGCGCGCCGAATATCCTGTCAAATCCTTTTTCAATCAGGAAATCTTTTGCTTTAGGCGTAAGCTCGAATTTTATATCCTGGTCTTTAAGCCGGCCCTGGACTTCCTGAATTTCAAGGTTAACTATTTTTTGTAAATCGTCTTTAGTAAGGCTTCTGAAGACTACTATATCATCCACCCTGTTTAGAAATTCCGGCTTGAAAACCTTTTTAACCTCTTCGAGAAGCCTTTCCTTCATATCTTTGTAGGACTCCCCTTCCTTTTCGACTGAACGGAATCCGATAGAGCCCTGTTTCTTCAGCATCTCCGCGCCTATGTTGGAAGTCATAATAAGGATTATATTCTTAAAATCAACCTTTCTGCCGAATGAATCCGTGAGCCGGCCCTCTTCGAGAACCTGCAAGAGTATGTTGAAAACATCGGGGTGAGCTTTTTCTATTTCGTCCAGAAGCACAACCGCATATGGCCGGCGCCTCACCTTTTCTGTAAGTTGGCCGCCTTCTTCATATCCGACATAACCCGGCGGCGCGCCGACGAGACGCGATACATTGAATTTTTCCATATACTCAGACATATCGATTTGAATGATAGCGTCATCGTCACCGAACATAAACTCGGCGAGTTTCCTGCCCAAAAGCGTCTTGCCCACGCCGGTCGGCCCCATAAATATGAACGAACCTATAGGCCGGCGAGGGTCTTTTATCCCGGCCCGCGAACGCCTTACGGCACTGGCAATAGCATTTATAGCTTCCTCCTGGCCTATGACTTTAGAATTTAATTCTTCCCCCATCTCCATAAACTTAACTGATTCTTTCTCTTCGAGTTTAAACAGCGGAATCCCCGTCCACTTGGCAACAATGAAAGCTATATCCTCTTCCGTAACAGTGAGAATCTTTTTTCCTTGAGATTCCCTCCACTGCTTCTTGACTTTCGTTAACGTATCTTTCGCCTTTCTTTCGTCGTCTCTAAACCTTGCTGCCCTTTCAAAATCCTGGCCCTTAACAGCCTCTTCCTTCTCCTCCTTAAAGTGCTTTATCTTATTCTCTTTCTCTTTTATGTCACTAGGCGCTGTCATTGTAGAAATCCGTGCCCGCGAACCCGCTTCATCTATGATATCGATGGCTTTATCCGGCAGGAAACGGCCGCTTATATATCTGTCCGAAAGTTTAGCCGCAGCCTCCAGCGCTTCATCCGTAAACTTCACTTTATGGTGGGCTTCATATCTATCCCTCAAACCCTTAAGGATTTCAATTGTCTCGTCCACGGTATTTGGCTCTACAATAATTGTCTGAAATCTTCTCTCAAGGGCTGCGTCTTTCTCGATATGCTTTCTATATTCATCCAGGGTTGTCGCGCCGATACATTGAATCTCTCCCCGCGAAAGGGCGGGCTTAAGTATATTTGAAGCATCGATTGCTCCTTCGGCTCCTCCGGCTCCGATCAGCGTGTGTAGCTCATCTATAAATACAATTATGTCCTGAGAACTCTTTATCTCGTCCATTACGGCCTTGATTCTTTCTTCGAACTGGCCTCTGTATTTTGTGCCCGCCACCATAAGCGCGAGGTCAAGTATAATCATCTTCTTATCCTTAAGTATCTCGGGCACATCACCGGCAACAATATCCTGCGCAAGTCCTTCCACGATAGCGGTCTTTCCAACCCCTGCCTCTCCTAATAAAACGGGGTTGTTCTTTGTGCGGCGCGACAAAATCTGGATAACCCTCTCTATCTCGTTCTTTCTGCCGATTACAGGGTCAAGTTTATTTTCTTTGGCAAGTTTCGTGAGGTCCCTCCCGAACGCATCCAGAGCCATGGTCTTGCCTTTTCTGGTTCTCTGTGCCGGGCTGTAACCCGGAACGGAAGAGCCCAATAGATTCATAACCTCCATTCTAATCTTATCCAGGTCCAGGCCAAGATTCACGAGAACCTGAGAGGCGATTCCCTCACCTTCCCGAATCAAGCCTAATAAAAGATGCTCTGTCCCGATATAATTGTGGCCCAGGTTTCTCGCTTCGTCCATGGCAAGTTCTATAACCTTCTTGGCCTTCGGCGTAAAAGGAATGTCGCCGGATACAATAGTAGCGGGTCCGGGCTGAACAAGTTTTTCTATTTCGGATCTTATCTTGTCAGGGCCAAGGCCCAAGCTTGCCAGAACAGCTGCGGCTACGCCTTCCCCTTCCCGAATAAGGCCGAGCAAAATATGCTCTGTGCCTATATAATCATGATTAAAGCGCTTGGCTTCCTCCTTCGCTAAAAGAATAATTTTTCTGGCTCTTTCGGTAAATCTATTGAACATCGCCATCTTAAGTACCCCCTTTTAATTTCTCCCTGACAAGGTCTGCTCTTTTATAATCCCTTTGATTCGGCGTTAGAAGTTTATTCTCCAGCTTTTGAAGGTGAGCGGGCTGCGTTAGGATAAGCAGTTCATTTAGTTCAGTCCTATCTATACCGCTTACTATACCCACGTCCACGCCTAAACGAATAAATGAAAGTAGTTTTATCGTTTCTGTACTTGTGATAATACGGGCGCTTTTTAGGGTTCCGTATGCGCGCCAGATCTTGTCGGCGAGTTCGTCTTTCTGTTTCGCCATAAGGACATTGCGCGTAGATTCCTCGCGCTTTACGAGTTTATCCACGATACTTCCGATTTTATCTATTAGATCGCTCTCTGAACGGCCTAATGTAACCTGGTTTGAGATTTGAAAGAAATTCCCGGTTGCCTCTGTGCCCTCGCCGTAAAAGCCGCGCATTGCGAGGCCCAGCTTC